>CAKZZR010000108.1 GCA_937885475.1 uncultured Treponema sp. | reverse complement strand
AAAAGGAGTTTGCCGCGTCGTTGTCCTTGAACACAAGACCGAACGTTTTTGTGATTCCCTCTTTGCAAAGCGCCTCTTCCGCATTCCGCAAAAGGGCGGCCGCGATTCCATTCCTGCGGCATTCCGGGTTGACGCACAGATATGGATAATTCCCCGCCTTCCGTCATGCCCCGAAAGTATCACGCCGAGAATTTCTTTGCCGCCGCTTTTGCCCTCACTCTCCGCAAGAAAGCATGTCGAAAGGTTGCGCTTTAAATAGCGGGCGATGCCTTCCCGGCTGTCGTCCACGGGATTCAGCGCGCGCCGGGACTGCTCCGAGCCGCTCCAAAGCGAATAAATGCCGTCATAGTCCTCGATGGAAACAAGGCGGATTTTTATATTTTCGTCCATAATTTGCTCCGTTTTTTTCAGTTTGAAAAATCAATTCGCATATCCGTGTATCGCGCGGGGGCTTCCTCAAAACCGACTTTTTTGTATATGGGATATTCTTGCTTCGTCGCCTTCAGGTCAACCCGCCCGAGCCCGCGTTCTTTTGCATAGGTTTTCCAGAGTCATAAATTTTTTCCATGCAGATATAATGATACGAGCAATGATGGAAATCAATACTTATTTATGATAATGTGTGCCGCAATAGACAATTTCAACAAAATTTTCAGCTTCGTGAATTTTATAGACTATGCGATTGTAATCATCAATTCTGCGGCTCCAGTAACCGGAAAGCTCTCCTTTTAGAGGCTCCGGTTTTCCGATTCCGCTGTACCCATTGCGGTCGATGTCTTTTAGAAGCGAATCCAGTTTTTTCAATAATTTTTTGTCTGACTGGAATTCAAGGAATGCTTCCCATGCAGCGTCTGTCCAGAGTTTATCCACTACATAACCTCGCTAATTTCGTGCTTGGTAAGCTTTCCTTCTTTAGCTTGTTGCAAAGACATTTTGAGCCACTCTTGATTTTCCTCGCTCCAGAAAGGGTCGGCCTTTACTTCAAACGGAATTCGGTTTTCACGCAGGGCGACTTTTGCCGTCATATTAAAAAAAGCAGAAACTGTAAGTCCTATAGAATCACAAAATCCCTCAAAAGCCGTCTTTGTGCTGTCATCCATTCTAATGCTAACTGTTGCCATAATCATACCTCCAAAAGATCAAAATTACACTTACAATGTAATACAAAATCGCACAAATGTCAAATTTATTCATACAAGATAAGACAAAACCTCAAAGGAGCAATTTCATGAAAAATCAGCCTTTCTTCCCTCAGCGTCCTAAATCAAAACCGATAATCTACGCATATTCCGACACGCGATTTCCCGGAATGCTTAAAGTGGGCTACACCGAGCGCGACATTGCTGAGCGCATGAAGGAGCATTATCCCACATTGCTTCCGTCTGAAATAAAGCCTTATACTGTTGAACTTACGGAAAGTGCCATGAAAAATGACGGCTCTTCATTTATGGATCACGAAGTGCATAGAGTCTTGGAATACTGGGACATTATGGCAGAACGCGATGGAGACAACAAAAAGAGCGAGTGGTATAAGTGCGATGTGCAAAAAGTGCTTGCGGCAATCAATGCGGTAAAGACGGGGAACATCGACTTAAAAACACGAAGCGCAAACTTTGACCCGCGGCCGGAACAGTCAGCTGCAGTTAAAAAAACTTTTTTGTATTTTGAAAAAATCGAGGCGGAAAAGAAAAATAAAATTCTTCCAAAAAATTTTACGCCAAAATTCTTGTGGAACTGCAAAATGCGTTTTGGAAAGACCTTTGCTTCCTACCTTTTGGCTCAGAAAATGGACGCAAAGCGTGTGCTTGTGCTTACCTTTAAGCCCGCCGTTCAGAGTGCGTGGCAGGAAGATTTGGAAAGCCATGTTCTTTTTGAAGGCTGGCAGTTTGTAAGCCGTGTCGGTAAGAGCTACGAAGAATGTGATAAAGCAAAGCCGATTGTCTGCTTTGGAAGCTTTCAGGATTTTTTGGGAACAAACGAGAACGGCGGAATCAAGGCGCGAAATGAATGGGTTCACACCACAAACTGGGACTTGGTTATTTTTGATGAATACCATTTTGGCGCATGGCGTGAAAGCGCAAAAAAGCTTTTTGAAAGCGAAGACGAAGAAAGCCTTACCGCCCAGGAAGCAAATCCAAATGAGGCTGAAAGGGCGGCTCACAGCGGAAACCAGATTGACGAAAGCTGGCTTCCAATTACTACAAAGCATTACCTGTTTTTAAGCGGCACGCCCTTCCGCGCACTGAACAGCGGTGAATTTATAGAAGAACAGATTTTTTCGTGGACATATTCTGATGAACAGTCAGCTAAAGCTAATTGGGAAAAGGGCTGCGAGTTTGGCGAAGACAAACTTGGTAAGGTTGCCGTAGGCAACCGACATGAGCAAGAGGCAAAAGAAATATGGCCGGAAAGTATTTTTGAAGATGAAAGCGTGAGGGATACGAAGGGCGCGAAGCGGCCACCGCAAGCGAGCAAAGCGAGTGCGGAGGCTGGAGCGAAAGCGGAACCCGTAGCAGCCCGACCCGCCGCAGGCGGGGCACGTCCAAATCCTTATGCTTCCCTTCCGCGAATTGTGATGATGACTTACCAGGTGCCTGACAGTATAAAAGAAATTGCAAGGGGCGGCGAGTACAACGAGTTTGACCTGAACGTGTTTTTTGCGGCAGAGGGAACAAAGGAAAATGCAGCGTTCAAACACAAGGAGCATGTTCAGAAGTGGCTGGACTTAATCCGCGGCTCGTACCTGCCTTCTACTGTGGACGACCTGAAGCTTGGCGCAAACAAAAAGCCACCGATGCCTTACAGCGACACCAGGCTTTTGAATGTGCTGAGCCACACAGTCTGGCTTTTGCCGGGAGTTTCTTCCTGCTATGCGATGGCAAATCTTTTGGCGGAAAAACAGAAC
>CAKZZR010000107.1 GCA_937885475.1 uncultured Treponema sp. | reverse complement strand
GGCGGTCATGGTTCCCCCCATTCCGTCGGTCAGCTGCTGAATTCCCGCCGACAGGATGTTCACCTCAACCTTGAAGTCGCGCGTAACGCGGCTCAGAAGCGGTTCGTCGGTGGCGTTGCCGTTAAAATACAGCGAATACTTGCCTTCCGTCTTGCCCCAGCGGAGCGTGCGCGTCTGGTCGTGCGCAGAGTCCGCAGAATCCAGGGAAGTCGAGATGTTCTTTATGAAATCGCGGGTAATCTGCTGCGCGGGATTGGTAAAAACGTCATGTACGCTGCCCTGCTCCACCACGCTTCCCCGGTCGATGACGGCAACAAAATCGCAGGCATCGCGCACTACCTCCATCTGATGGGTAATCATGACCACCGTAAGGCGAAGCTTTTTCTGAAGGTCGCGGATAAGGTTCAGGATTGACTTTGTAGTCTGCGGGTCAAGGGCGCTCGTAGCCTCGTCGCAGAACAGGATGTGCGGGTTCACGCTGAGAGCGCGCGCAATGGCAACGCGCTGCTTTTGCCCGCCGCTCAGCGTGCTTATGGGCGCGTTCTCCTTGTCCTCAAGCCCGACAAGCGCAAGCAGCTCCTTTACACGCGCCTCAATTTCTTTTTTAGGAACACGCGCAATCTCCAGCGGATAGGCAACGTTCTTCCCTGCCGTGCGCGAAGAGAACAGATTGAAATTCTGAAAAATCATGCCTATTTTGCGCCGCTCAAGAATCAGCTCCCGCTGCGGAAGGCTCTGCACCTCGCGCCCATCGTAAAAAATCTGCCCGGAGTCCGGCTTTTCAAGCAGGCTCATCAGGCGCACAAGACTGGATTTTCCGGCGCCGCTCTTTCCGATGATGCCGAATACCGTGTTCTCTGGTATGGAAAGCGAAATGCCGTTCACGGGCTTTACCGTTCCGCCGTCCTTCTGGGCATACGTTTTGTTCAAATTCTCAAGTTTTATCTGCATTTTTACGCTCCGTAGCCTAGTTTAACGCATTACAGCCTATTGACCAAGCGGGATAAATATAATATAAGGGTTATTACCTAGTATTTCAATAGGTAATATATGTTTTTTTTTCTGAGGGAACAATATGGCAAAAATTCTAGATCAACCGCGCTATAAGTGCGCGCTGGCTGCAATGCAGACCGTACAATCAATTCCTGGGGCGATTCCGATTCTTCATTCCGGACCGGGCTGCGCCGCAAAGCTGAACGACAACAACGGAACGAGCGGAAAATTCAGCCCGAATATTTTTCCCTGTACATCGATAAGCGAAAAAGAGGTCGTGTTCGGCGGAAACGCAAAGCTGCGCTCAACCATAGAGAACGCGCTTAAGGTAATAGACGCGGAGCTGTTCGTCGTTCTTTCTGGCTGTACCGGCGAAATCATAGGCGACGACATTGAGGAGGTCAGCGGGAACTTTGTGGACGCGCAGAAGCCGGTCATCTGGGCAAAAACACCGGGCTTTAAGGGCAACAACTACGTTGGACACGACTGGATCTTGCGGTCAATTTTTGAGCAGTACCTGAACCGCGATGACGTGGCTGACGAGGCAGAATCCGGCACGCAGAAGGGGCTTGTGAACCTGTTCGTAGCTCCTCCGCAGCAGGACCCATACTGGCTTGGAAACCTTCGCGAGCTTGAATCGCTTCTTACGGCAATCGGGCTTACGCCTAACACCATATTCGGCTTTGGGCGCAGCATAGAAAACCTCAAGAAAATCCCACGCGCGGAATTCACCATTCTGGTATCGCCGTGGGCAGGACTTGAGAGCGCACAATATCTTGAGAAGCGCTTTAAGATTCCTCTGCTCCAGTACCCGGTTCTGCCGATTGGCGCCACGGAGACGTCAAAATTTCTTCGCGCGGTGCAGGAATTTACCGGCGCGGACAAGGAACTTACGGAAAAGGTCATCCAGCAGAAGGAGGCGGAATTCTACTACTACATCGAACGCTTTGCCGACACGCTGCTTGAGACGCGCATCCTTGGCAAGCGCTTTACCGTGGTCAGCGACAGCCAGTACACCATTGCCGTCACCAAATTCCTTGTGAACGACATGGGCTTATTCCCGGAAAAACTGTTCATCACCGATGACGCGCCAAAATCGCAGCGCGAAAAAATCATTGCCGAGACGAACACTCTGAACTACGGAATTACCACGGAAGTGGAATTCACCACGGACGGTCATTCCATTCACGAGCAGATAAAGGCGGCGGACTTTGCCGGCACGCCGCTCATCCTTGGCTCAAACTGGGAAAAGAAGCTTGCAGGCAGCATTGGCGCGCACTACGTGAATGTAAGCTACCCTATGCTTGAAAAGCTGGTCATAAACGACCACATTGCAGGCTACAGCGGCGGGCTTCACCTTCTGGAGCAGATTTTTACGGCGGCAATGAGCAAGCTCAAGCTGTAGCACAGCCCCGGCTCATACGCACATTTTTTTTATGGGAGAACATACTATGGCATTTAATTTTAAGAACGCGAATATCGCCATCCGGGAGAACCGGCTTGGCTCAATCACCGGCTTTGTGGGAGACCTGAAGACTCTTGTGGAGCGCTCCGAGGACGGAACGCTTAAAAACCGCGAGCGCTGCTTCAGCCAGTCAAGTTCCTGTCTTTCGGGCTGTGCGCTTAACGCCCTTGCCGCAATCCGCAATGTGGCGGTCGTATACCATGCGCCGGCGGGCTGTACCGCAATGGCAAGCAACGACAGCGTAAAGTTCGGTCAGATTGCAGCGCGCATAAACAAGACCACAAACTCCGTATTTGTCTGCACCGACCTGAACGAAAAAGACACCGTATTTGGCGCGGCGAACGACCTTAAGAAAATCATCCTGCACACCTACGAAACCTACAAGCCGGACGCAATTTTTGTGTCCACAAGCTGTGTTTCAGGCGTTACCGGCGAGGACGTGGACGGCGTTGCCAACGAAATTGACGAACAGCTTCCCGTTCCGGTCATTCCCGTGCACTGCGAAGGATTTAAAAGCCGCATCTGGGCAAGCGGATTTGACATTTCGGACCATGCGGTCATGCAGGGCATCGTACAGCCGCCAAAGCAAAAGCGGCGCATCATAAACATCAAGAACTTCTACGAAAGCGCGCGCCCGCAGATTACCAAAATATTCAAGGAAGTGTTTGACGCGGAGCCGCAGTTTTTGTACTGTAACTCCACCATTGAGGAACTTTCGCACCTGAGCGAGGCACTCTGCACGGTCTGCATCTGCGGAACGCTGGGAACCTACCTTGGAAACGCGCTTGAGGAAACCTACGGCGTTCCCTACGTGCGCACGCTGAACCATTCAGGAATCACCGGCTTTGAGGCATGGCTTCGCGCCATAGGCGACACCATCGGTAAGCGCGCAGAAGCCGACGCATACATAGAAAAGCAGCGGGCGCTATACCTTCCGCAGATTGAGAGCGTAACCAAAAGCCTTAAAGGGCTTCGCGCCGTAATCGGCATGGGTCCTGGCTTTACCTACGAAATTGCCCGCGTCCTTCAGGAATTCGGTATGACGGTGGACTACGCGCTGGCATGGCACTACGACTACAAGTATGACAACGGCAAGGTTCCGCCCGCGCTTGAGCACCTGCTTAAGACAAGCCCGGCAGACATGAAGGTTGCCGTTGCCGACCAGCAGAACTACGAG
>CAKZZR010000106.1 GCA_937885475.1 uncultured Treponema sp. | reverse complement strand
TATAGGCGTATTTTTCTTCGTTCAGCGTGTCGCCCGCCACGGCAAAAACGCGCTGAGACATAATTTCCTTTAAGTCCATGCTCTAAGGGTAGCAGAAACGAGGGTTGTTTTCTATTGTGCTTACCGTTCACAGCCGCGCCAAATCAATCTGCTCGCTTGTGGCGATTTCTTCAAGCGTAAGCCATGCAGGCCTCGTATTTTTCGACCAGATTGCTTCGCGGAAAGCGTCTATTTCAGAAGCAGTCAGCTGCATTCCGTCCGTCCATTTTTACAGGCTGCGTTACAGCACATGCTTCTGCAGGAAGTCCGCAACGCCGTCATCATCGTTCGTTCCGGTTACGGCAGCGGCGGTTTCCTTTACTTCTGGAATGGCATTTCCCATGGCAACGCCGGTTCCGCACATTCTGAGCATACCAATATCGTTGTGATCATCGCCGAACGCAACAATCTGCGCGCTCGTTACGCCAATATGAGAGCATAGGAACGAGATTGCGTTTTCCTTTGTGGCAGCAGAAGAAGAAAACTTGTACCAAGGAATATCAGAAAACGGCAGCATGTCGCATCCAGGGACAGCTTGTGCAATGCGCAAAGCCTTCTCGCGGTCCTGCGTCTGAACGCAGACCTTCATGGCAGGCGTTGAGAAATTCAAAAAATCATCGTAGTTCGCATCCCAGTCGTAATCCGTGCTTTTATCCTGACGGCGATTCCAAAAAAACGAATCCAGCGTGTCCAGCGTGATTTCCGCATCCAGACCGCACACAGCATAAGAAGCTTCCAAAATCCGATGCGTCTCCTCAAGAGAAAACGTGCTTGTATGAATCAATTTGCCGGCATACACAAGGCTTGCCCCGCCGTTACAAATCAGAATATCAGGCTTAACCTGAGCCTCGTAGGGAATGATGTTAGCCCTTCCGCGCGAGGTGGAAAAGCCAATAAGAATGCCGCGCCGCCTGCATTCTGCAAGAACTGCAACAGAACGGTCAGAAATAGTTTTGTCAGAACGGAGCAGCGTTCCGTCCAAATCGCAAAGAATAATTTTTGTTTCCATGCGGCATTATAATATATTCCGCAAAAAAATTACAGCGGGGCGGCAATGCTCTAGCGGCACCAGAACACGTTTTCTTTTCGGGGAGCAGCAGGACGCACGGCACCATCCGCCGCATATCCAAGGGCGACATGTCCGATTCCCTCATACTCGCCCTCAATTCCCAGTTCCTTCAGAAACTGCTTTCCAAAGTCAGAATCAAATTCCTCCCTTGCGCGGTGAATCCAAATGTTCGCAAGACCAAGGCTTTCGGCGGCATTCATCAAGTTTCCCATAACGAGCGAGCCGTCGTACACGTGAGTGGGAACGGTTTTGTCCGCAACCACAACAAGGATGACCGGAGCGCCGTAGAACGGATCAAAAATCGCTCTTCTGCCCCATAATCCGTGCGTTTTCTGCACTCAGCTTGTCGCGCATGGTCTTGTTCGTAACGGCGATTATCTTGACAGACTGGCTTCCGTGCCCGCTGGGAGCAAAAGTTCCTGCACGGATTACGGCGTTCAAATCCTCTTCCGACGGCATTTTATCTGCAATGAATTTTCTGCAGCTGCGTCGGGTTTCCAAAATTCTCAAAGTCTCGTTCATCTTTTACCTCACAATTCGTTTCTTCCTGATTATGATAGCACAAAATTAAATTGTATACAATCTTATTCCACGGTATTCAAAACCGCCCTACCCTACCGCGCATTGTACTTTGCAAGCACTTCCTTTATGCGCTTTGCAGGGCGAATCAGCTCCTCAAGCGAATCTCCCTTATTCAGAGTGTCGATTATGGCGGCAACATACAGATTCATGTCAACGGAACAATACCATGCGCGCGAAAGCAGTTCCTTTGGACGCTGAATGAGGTTAGACGTAAAAATGCGGTCAAAAAGCCCTTCCTCATAGGCGCGGTCAATTTTTTCAAGCCCATGAGTAAAAAGTCCGAACGTCGAGAACATGAACACGCGTGCGGCACCGCGCTCTTTAAGCTGGCGGGCAACGTCAATCATGCTTCCGCCGGACGCAATCATGTCGTCAACGATAATCACGTCCTTTCCCTTCACGCTCTCACCACAAAAATCATGCGCTACAATAGGATTCAGACCATTAACGATAGTGCTGTAATCCCTGCGCTTGTAGAACATGCCCACGTTCACTCCGAACATGGACGCCATGAACACAACGCGCGGCATGGCCCCCTCGTCCGGGGCTATGAACATAAGGCTGTCGCGGTCAAGCTTAAGGTCGTCGTATTCTTCAAGCAGCGCCTGCGTAAACTGAAGCGAAGGCGACACGTCCTCAAGGCTGCTTATCGGCGTGGCATTCTGAACGCGGGGGTCGTGTGCGTCAAAGGTGATTATGTTCTTTACGCCCATGTTCTCAAGCTCGCGCAGCATGAGCGCGCAGTCCAAGGATTCCCGGAATACGCGGCGGTGCTGGCGGCTTTCGTACAAAAACGGCATGATGACCGTTATGCGCTCCGCCTTGCCGTTGCATGCAGAAATAATCCGCTTCAAATCCTGATAGTGATCGTCCGGAGACATGCGGTTAGGGCGACCGTTCATCATATATTCCACGGAAGAATTGCACACGTCAACCAGAATGTATAAATCCCTGCCGCGAACGGATTCACGGATGAGACCTTTTGCCTCACCGGAACCAAAACGCGGGCATTCAGTAGGCACCAGAAAATGACCTCCCCCCCGCCATCCCGAAATAATTGAGTTAATTTCGTCGCCGGCGGTTCGGGCAGACTCCAACGCGATGATTCCAAGTTTTTCAGTCATTTTCAACCTCTGTCTTTTTTAAAAATGCAAGCTGCACGTTTTTTTTCATATTATGAAAGCTAGGAGTTTTTTCTTCAATATGGATTTCTGCAGAATGAGCGAACGATTCACCCGGGAGAATGCGAACGGAACAGGAAGAAAGCGACTCACCACTTTCCGCATCAAGGAGCAGGGCATCGTACACTCCGGCCGCCGGAATGATTTTTTCCAATGAGAATTTTACATTATATATAGAAGAAACATCGCTTCCCCTGCACTCTTCCACCAAAAGACTGTAGTTCCGACCAAGGAGCGCGGCGGCAACCTGAACGTTCCCCTGGAAGATTTCTGAGCGGACGGCACTGGAACTTATCTCTATGCCAAGCGGCTCAAATCTCATCTTTTGAAGAATTTGAACGCAAAGCCCAAGCGGAGCGCCCTCCTCCTGAATCAGACGGACGTTTCCGGCACCGCGCGCACCAAAAGAAAGGTCGCTCCCGGCGGCAACAAAACGCGCGCCCATGCGCTCAACAAGATATTCAGTAATGAATCGTTCCGGTGGAATTGCGGCTGATTCCTCCGTCAACGGAAATTCGATGAGAATTTCTATGCCCAGTCGCTCAAAAAGCGCGCGCTTTTCTTGTTTTGAAGTCAGTTTCGGAAGATTCCTGCCAGAAAAGAATGCCGCAGGATCCGGCTCAAACGTAAAAATGACGGGAATGAGACCGTTTTTCTTTTGCTCAAGGAGCGCGCTGATTATTTTTTGATGCCCAAGGTGAACGCCGTCAAATTTTCCGATGGCAACGGCAGTTCCCAGACCGGTACGTGGCAACCGAAAATCCGTCGTTCCCTGAATAATGCGCATAGAAGCTCCTGAAAAACGCAAAAACTAATATCTCCATGCACAGTATACAGTAAATACGAAAAGCCTGCCACCGCCATTGAAAGAATCATAAAGTACGCCACCCTAACCCATGAATCCCGTGGTGAGGCTTGCCTTATGTCTCAAAAATCGGCTCAAAATCTTCCGCAGGATGCCCGCAAACAGGGCATTCAAAGTCGGCAGGAAGTTCCGCGCCCTCGTATTCGTAGCCGCAGATTTTGCATCGCCAGCCCACGATTTTTTTTGCGGGCGCAGGAGCCACCGCATCTTTTTTGGGCTTTACGTCAGAAAGATAAGCCGCATACGTAAGCGGTGGCTCCGAACCTTTCACGCATGCGTCCGTTACCTCTGCAATGAACAGGGTATGGCTTCCCAAATCCTGCACAGAAATCACCTTGCATTCAAAAACGGCGGCAGCATGGCGCAAAATGTATGGGCAGCCGTTCGAGTCAAGCTCATGGGCAAAATCCTTGAACTTGTCGGCATTCCGCCCGCTCTGATAGCCGAAGCGCTCTATAACGTCAAAGCCGCAGCTTACGTCCAGCACAGTCAGCGAGAACACGCCGCTTTCCTTTATCATCTGGCATGTCAGATTGCCAGAAATTGAGGAGATGACAATCCGGGCAGGATTGACTGCCGCCTGAAAACAAGTGTTCGTAATGCACGCATTTATCCTGTCGCCAGCACGAGTTCCCAGCAAAAACACACCATATGAAAGAGAATAAAAAGCCTTTTGTTCCATGATGAAGATTGTAGCAGAGATTCTGGAATAGTCAAAAAGTTTAAAAAAGGCGCAGAACAACACCATCCGCATTCAATATCGTTCCAGGCTCACACAACCGCCTTAGAATGGATTTTTATACTATATTTATATATCATTTAAAACTA
>CAKZZR010000105.1 GCA_937885475.1 uncultured Treponema sp. | reverse complement strand
AAACTCATGGATAAAAGAAAAAAGTTTTTTTTCATAAAAGTCCACAAGCGCCCCAATGCGGGCGTCCACATAACATAATTTCGCCGTATCCGCCGTAAATCCTCTTATACAGCAAAACTGCCGTATAAGAATAATTACAACATACATCTAACTCCCAATCATATCACAAAATAAGAAAATTTTCATCATTTTATATGGTTTCCGCCTAAAATTCAGCGGAATCGCCGTCTAAGATTCCGTCGAGAGGACTTTGAACTTCTTTTGCACCTCTGTTCAGTACGTGAGTGTAAATCATCGTCGTTCGTACGTCGCTGTGACCTAAAAGCTCCTGTACAGTTCGCAAATCGTAGCCGTTTTCCAAAAGATGCGTTGCAAACGAGTGGCGGAAAGTGTGGCAGCTTGCATTTTTCACGATTCCTGCATCGCGGACTGCCTTTTTTACGGCTTTTTGTAAAATGCTTTCATCGATATGGTGGCGGCCTTGTTCTCCTGTTTTTTCATTTATCCATCGGTTCTTTTGTGGAAAAAGCCACTGCCAGCGGAATTCTTTTGCAGTTTCTGATGACCGTTTTGTCATGCCGTCCCGTAACTGGACTTTTCCCCAGCCGTCCGCAAGGTCTTTTTCATGGATTGCTTTTACTTCTGCGATGTGCGCTTTAAGTTTTGGTATTAAACTTTTTGGAAGCATTACACGGCGGTCTTTTCCGCCTTTCCCGTAGCGGACTGTGATTTCGTTTCTGTCAAAATCCAAATCAAGAATCCGCAATGCAAGAACTTCATTTAATCTCATTCCGGTTCCGTAAAGAAGTTCTGCTGCAAGTCGTTTGCTTCCGTCAAGTCTGCTTATAATGGCTTTGATTTCTTCTTTTGTGAGGACGACGGGAACTCGCTTTTTGTGTTTTGCGTGTATTACTTCCGAAAGATTTTCTGCATCCTCATGTTTGACATTTCTAAAATAGAAGAGCAGGGCAGCCAATGCCTGGTTTTGAGTCGGGGCACTTACATGATTTTTTATTGCAAGATTCGTCAGAAATTCGTTTATCTGTTTTTGTGCATTTTGTGATAATGACTCGCCGTATATGCTCAGATATGATTTTACCCATTTTTCGTAACTTCCGATTGTGCGCGGGCTGTAATGCCGGACTAGAAGTGCATCTTTTAATTTTTGAAGCTCTGGATTTTCTTTTGGAAGGTTTACAAAATTGCTTTTCTGGTTATTTTGGTTTCTTGTACTTTCCGCATTATAAAAATTGAATTCTCCTGTTTTATACAGGTTTTCAAGCAGTGTATTTTTTGAAACTTGATTATTCGGAATTAACCATAGCTTTTGCTCGTTGTTCCATTTTCTGTTTGGCACTGCACGGACTGCATTCAAAACTTTTTCATTAAATTTTGTTGGAAAGTTAACCGAAAAATACTGCTCGTTATACGGTTTAATGCATACATTCATTTTTTACTCCAGTTTATTTTTATAGGATAAACAATTTTTTTCAACCTGACCTTATTTTTTTCCCGCTTTCTACTCACCCCCTCTCCGCATACGCGTACCCAAAATCTATCGGCGGGGAGGTTACGCTGATGTACTCAAAGACGCTCTCGCCGTCGTTCCGCACGCCGTGAATGTCGCCGTCGGCAAAGCGGGCAACGTCGCCTTCCGCAAAAAGCGATTCGTTTCTGTCAGCAAGAAGAAGCGTGGCGCACCCCCTGGTGCAAATCCAAATCTGCTCGGAAAAATCGTGCTTGTGCCGCGGCTGCTCTGCGCCACGCTCCACCGTAACGCGAGTAATCGTAATCCGCTTGGACGAGCTGTTCTGCGGGTTCAAAAGCTGCATAGAGCTTATCCCGGGATTCTTAAGCGTCTTGATTTCTGATTTTCTTATGAGTTTCATTTTTTTCTGCTCCTTGCACCAGGCTAAAGCTACGTTCCGTAAGGCGGCAAAGAGCGGAAAAGTCCGTTACCGCCGTAAGAAGAACAGTAATCCAGTGCTTTTTGTTCATGTGCCAGGCAGGAAAAACCGATTTTTTGTCCACGAGTGAATCGATTTTTCCAGGCTCCGCCTTTATGTTCACCACCCACACATCCTCGTCAGCGGTGAGTCCCAGCTGCTTGTACTTGATTTTCATGATGAGCGCAAACCACTTCTGATTTTCGGCTCTGAACACGCAGAAGTCTGGGGTGTCCGCCCACGGAAAATCAGGCTCGGCACCAAAACGCTCCTTTAGGAATGCGACGTACTTTTCTTTTAAGTCAGCCGAACAAAAGCACGATGAGCGGATTTCTTCTATTATATTCTGAACTTCCGCCCTCATCGAGGAAACGAACGAGCCGTGGGCGCGAGCAACGTCAAAAAGCGCGTACTTTTCGTCTGTCAAAGAATCGTATGTCTGGACGGTCAGCGTTTGCTCAAGTATATTCAAGCGGAAGAGGGCGTAAAAGCCGCCTCCGCAAATTTTACGGCGCAGGGAGAATTCACACGCGGCACTTTTATCTTCGTGCGCGCTGTCGTTCCCTTCGATTTTTGTAAATCCCGCTTTCTCAATGTTCTCTGGAATTAGTTTTGCCGAGCGGAAAATGTAGCTAAAGTCCATGGCGTAAGTATAAAGAACGCTTATCTTCCACGCAAGCGATAGCCCAGCCAGCATATTAAGCGAGTAATAGCCGGAACCAAAATCGTCCATGCTTTATATACGAAAGCATTTCTTCGCTCGGGCGACCGGCAAACGCCATTCCCACAGCCTTTACATCCTGTTTTATGAAAAGATACACCCGCAGCACGGAACGCCGTTTACATCCATTTTGCGACGGAACAAAAAAAAATCCGCAGGCAGAGCGCGGCGCACATGAAAAACCAAATGCAAATGCGCCACAAGCCTACGGATTTTTTTTGTTCGGAATGGTCAGAGGCTAGTCGTCATCCTCTTCATCGCCCATGAACGCCGCAATGTCAGCCATCTTGTCTGCTTTGATAAAATCCTTCTTTACAATGTTACCCGCGTTATCATAAAGGTCAATGCTAAGATAGCCGGACTCCGACGGGCTGCCCTCATCGTTTCCGTTAGAGCGCATGCTTTGCGCATACTTCATGTTGGCAACAAGGATTCCACCGATTTTTTTACCTTCGTAGTCCATTGCAAACGGAATGGCAATCTGATATGCAAATTCATATTCCCCGCTCGCCGTCATTGATGATGACTTTTGAGAATATTTTGCAGAAACACTAGAACCCATATAGAAAGAAACGTTTGCCAGCGCAGTACCAAATTCAATTTTGCTTTCAGAGCCTTCCGTAAGCGTTGCAAGGTCGGCTTTTTCTGTAATCGTTACAGCTTCTGTAATGTTATAGTTCAGAGAACCAGAAGTCTCAGAGCCCGAAGCCTTAATAGAAGCCACTAAAACCAGTTTTGGAACAGCAACCGTAATGCCTTCCTCTGGAGAGAATTCCTTTATCGCCTCTGAATAATTGATAGAAGCGCTTCCGTCCTCAATAAAACTCGTTACAAATTTCTGAATTGCCTCTTCCAAACTTTTAAACGCAACTTCTTTAGATACAGGATTCTCAAGGCTTCGTGTTCTGGCAAGCTCTGTAGCGCCACCAATTGAACCTTTAAGCTGATCAGAAAAATCCGTGCTTTCCATAGCCTGCTCAACGGCTCCAGAAATAACCGAAACTGTATCCGTGTCAAGCGCTTCCTTTACCGCATCCTGCTGCTCCTTTGTCTCAACGGAAGATTCCACGTCCAACGTAGTAACGTTCTTCAGGTTTACGGCTTCAACCGAAACCTTGCTTCCGTCGCCGTCAGAAGAGTCTGAGCACGCCGCAAAAGAAAACAGAAGTGCCGCAGCCGCACATGCAAGTAAGATTTTTTTCATAAATTCCTCCAATAGAATAAAAAAAGTAGGTATAGTATACCCCCCCCCCAATGTATCTGGCAAGACATTTTTTCTTTTTTTCCAGTTTTTCATGGTATAATAGGGCATTATGGATTCAAATGAGAAAAAAAGAACGGTTGTTGCGGTAACTGGCGCAACGGGGGCTATGGGCGGCGAGGTTGTCGCTCATCTTTTGCAGTCTTCCAATAATTACGAGCTTCGGCTTTTTGTTCACAACCCAAAGCATATCCGGCGCTTTTTTAAGTCGCTCCTAAAAATGGGAAAGGGGCGCATTACGCTGGTGCGGGGCCGGCTGTCTGATTACACTGCTGTTGCCGAATTGGTAGACGGAGCGGACTATGTGATTCACTGCGGGGCGGTCATTCCTCCACGGGCAGACCATAATCCCAAGTACACCTTTGAGACGAACTTTAACGGAACGCAGAACATCGTTAACGCCATCAAAGCAAGCGGTCGCGCGGATAAAATAAAGCTGGTGCACATTTCTACGGTGGCGGTATACGGAAACCGCGACTACCACCATCCATGGGCAAGAATGGGAGATCCTGTAATCTCCAGCGCATACGATTATTATTCGGCGGCAAAAATAAAAGGCGAGCGCTGCGTTCTGGAAAGCGGTCTGGCGCACTGGGTTGTGCTTCGGCAGACGGCGGTATACCACAAATATTTTCTTGCCAACAATATGAACGACGGACTTATGTTTCATACCTGCTGGAACGCGCCCTTTGAATGGATTACGGACAAAGATTCCGGGCTGATGATTCAGAATCTTGTTGACCGCGACCTTGCCGGAACGTTGAACGGCTTTTGGCAAAACGACTACAACATTGGCGGCGGCGCACCGTGCCGCGAAACCGGCTACGAAACATTCAATTCCGGATTCAGCCTTATGGGTGCAAGTGCCGAACAGTTTTTTGAGCCGCACTGGAACATTCCGCGCAATTTTCATGGCGTCTGGTACACGGACTCCCATGTTCTTGACGAATGGCTTGAATACCGCAAGGAAAGCTCCGCGGATTTTTGGCATCGCATGAAAAAGTCCCTGTGGTACTACAAGCTGGGTGCGCTGGTACCTTCCGCTCTTATCCGCAAGCTTGCAATTGAACGCCTGCTCAAAAATTCCAATGCACCGCAGAACTGGGTTCGGCTTGGCAAAAAAGGCAGGATTGACGCGTTTTTTGGTGGCGCTGCGGCATACGAAGCGCTCCCTAAAACATGGGCGGAATTTCCGGTATGGGCAAAAGGTCAGACACCGGAAGGCGCCGTTGATTACAAGGATATGCAGGATGAGTCCAAGGCAGATCGTTACAAACTGAACCACGGCTACGACGAGTCAAAGCCGGATGCGGAGCTGGACTTGTCTGACGCAAAGGCAGCGGCAACGTTCCGTGGCGGCGAAGTGCTTTCTTCCGAAATGAAAAAGGGCGACCTTCACACAAAATTACGCTGGAAGTGCCACGCCGGACACGAATTTGAAAGCACTCCGTTCACCATTCTAAAGGCAGGCTTTTGGTGTCCTGAATGCTGCGAGGCAGTTCCGTGGGCATTTGACAAAGCCGCCGCGCATATTCCGTTCTACGCCCAGATTTGGTATGACACCCATTCCAAATCTGAGGAAAACAACGTCTATCCGTATGACGAGCATGAGGACGACGATATGATTGTTCCAAGCGGAAAACTGTAGGCTACAAAAAAAGCGAGGCCCTTAAGAACCTCGCTTTTATTTTCGTGAACATTGAGCTTGTCAAAATGTCCTGTTCTAATTATTTTGCCAAGTATTCGTTAATACCGGCAGCTGCCTTGCGACCTTCGCCCATAGCTAGGATTACGGTTGCCGCCCCTAGGACGATGTCTCCGCCGGCCCAGACTTTTGTCTTGCTTGTTGCCTGTTTTTCGTCAACGGTGATGTGTCCTTTGGCATCCTGGTTCAAGCCTGGAGTTGTCTTTACCAACAGTGGGTTGGAACCGTTTCCGAGGGCTACAATCATTGCGTCACATTCAATCTCATGCTCGCTGCCAGGGATTGCAACAGGGCTGCGGCGGCCAGAAGCATCTGGTTCACCAAGCTCGTAAGAAAGAACTTTTACACCGCGTACTTTTCCGTCTTCCGTTCCAAGAACCTCAACAGGATTTTCAAGGAAGCGGAAGTTTACGCCCTCTTCTTCTGCGTGAGCGATTTCTTCAAGACGGGCAGGCATTTCGGCACGAGTTCGGCGGTAAACGATGTCTACCTGCTCTGCTCCAAGACGGAATGCCATGCGGGCAGCATCCATAGCAACGTTTCCGGCACCGCAAACCACAACATGCTTTGCTTCGTAGATAGGGGTAGCGGCGTGTTCCTTGTCGTAACCCTTCATAAGGTTTGCGCGGGTAAGATATTCGTTTGCACTGAATACACCGATGAGGTTTTCGCCAGGAATGCGCATGAACTTAGGAAGACCTGCACCAGTTCCAACGAAAGCTGCGTCAAAGCCCTTTTCTTCCAAAAGTTGGTCGAGTGTGTCCGTACGGCCAACAAGGAAGTTGTATTCAAACTTAACGCCCATTTTCTGAAGGTTATTTATTTCATTCTGAACGATTGCTTTTGGAAGACGGAATTCAGGGATTCCGTACATCATAACGCCACCGGCCTTGTGGAAGGCCTCAAATACAGTAACTTCGTGACCTGCGCGAGCACAGTCTGCGGCAACTGTAAGACCAGCAGGACCAGCACCAATGATGGCAACCTTTTTTCCAGTCTTTGCGGCGATTGTAGGCATTGTAACCTTGTTGTTCTCGCGTTCCCAGTCTGCAACAAAGCGCTCCAAGCGACCGATAGAAACAGCCTTTTCTGCCGATTTGTAAACCTTACCAACGGTACACTGACCCTGGCACTGCTTTTCCTGCGGACAAACGCGACCACAGATTGCAGGAAGAAGTGATGTTTCCTTGATTGTGTCCACAGCAGCCTTAAAGTCGCGCTCTGCAACCTTTGCGATGAACTGAGGGATTTTTACTCCTACAGGACAGCCGTTGATACAAGGCATGTTCTTACACTGAAGACAGCGGTTAGCTTCTACTACAGCCTGATCTTCTGTATAACCAAGGGCAACTTCTGCCATCTGGCGGGCGCGTTCCTTCGGTTCGCGGCTTGGCATTTCCTGCTGAGGAATAGCCATGCGGTCTTTATTTGTTAATTCTTTGCCAGCGAGCTTTGCAAGTTCGTCTTTGGCTTGTTTTTCTAATTCTTCTATTGTCTTATGTGCCATAAAAAATCCTTTAATTTTTGAGTTTAGGTACTCCCGAAAATCGGCTGCACTCCCAGTCAGAATCCGATTCCGGCTATTGCTGAGTGTTTTTTTGGTAAAATCTTTCGGCTTAAAGCCTCACGATTTTTTATGCCATTCGGCAAAAGCCACTCAGATGACGCCGGATGCGGCTTCTTCCTTCGCGTTCCGCCTTTTAGGCTACCTAAAAAAACTCAAAATTCAAGTTATTAAGCCAACTTGTCAGCAGCGGCCTGCATTTTGCACTTGTGGGCTTCTTCTACGGGTTTAAAGCTCTTCATGCGCATCATCATGTTGTCCCAGTCTACCTGGTGAGCGTCAAATTCCGGACCGTCTACGCAAACAAACTTCATTTCGCCGCCTACTGTAACACGGCAGCCGCCGCACATACCTGTTCCGTCAATCATGATTGTGTTCAAAGAAACTGTAGTAGGAACATTGTAAGGCTTTGTCGTGAG
>CAKZZR010000104.1 GCA_937885475.1 uncultured Treponema sp. | reverse complement strand
TAAGGCGCTTTTTGAGATTGCAGAAGGCATGATTTCTGCACAAAAGCCCCCGCTGAATGAATACGACGGACCTGAATATATCCGTGCAAGCGAAGCGGAAGAAAAGCTCCGCTCGTAAGAACCAAACTGCATAAAAAAAAACTTCCGGCACAAACCGGAAGTTTTTTTTTACTTCTTAAGCAATTTTGAGAGTGACAGGATTTTTTCCACCGAAGAACCAGCTGGTGTCGCCGCGGCCGTATTCTCGCTTTTTATTGCATTGAACACCTCCTGCCGGAACACCTTAACGTTCTTTGGAGCCTCAACCCCTATTTTCACCTGATCACCGTGAATGTCGATGATGGTAATCGTAATGTCATCGCCTATTTTTATCTGCTGGTCGGTCTTTCGGGAAAGAATAAGCATGCTAGTCCCCCTTCCGCTTCAGTGATGCAACAATATCAAACTTTGTAGTCCAGCGGTTATCGTTCAGAACGACCTGAACACAGGTATTGTTCCTGCGGTTTATGACGACCGGTCCAAGAAAATTCGCCGTAATAGGAGAACCGTCCGTAGGAACAGTAACGATTGTCATGACCACAAGATCCTCAGGCGAAGTTACGCCGATGTAGCGAAGCGTTCCGTCGTCAATGTCAGCCTCGTAGTCATCGCAAATCAGGAACGGATCCACCAAAAGAAAGGCAAGCTCCTTTTTTTCCGTGGACTGAAGCCAGATGAACGGCTCATACTCCGAATCAATCAGCGCATACTTCTTGTAATTCTCAAACCCCATGATTCCGTCCGGAAAAGTCACAAGCTGCTTTTCCTCGACGCTCACAACTCCGTTTGCTTTTGTAAGAACTTCCATGTTTCCCCTCACATATCTATTTTTTTGCCGGGCAACTGCCCGTTCTTTTTTGAACTCTCAAGGAGCGAACTTTATGCTCAACTTTAGCGCATATAATTAAGAAGCGTGCTGCTGTACATTTTTCCGGCATTGCTCAGCGTAGCCTGATATGCATAGTCAAGCATCTTCATATCGGTAACAGCCTTGGTAAAATCAAGGTCGCCCTCTCGGCTCACCTGCTGAGTCACGCTCAGCGCCATAGCAGAATTGCGCGTCATGTTAAGCTGAGCGCGCTCATATTCCGAGCCGGACTTAGAGATGCGCGTAACGAGATTTGAGATTCCGTTGTCAAGAGCGCCAAGCACGCGTCCTCCAATGGATTCCGTATCACCCTTAAGGAGCGCATTCCTGAACGCAATCACCGTGTCAAACATTGAGCCACCCGAAACGCGCACGCTGTTACCAATATTGTACGGCGGCTTCTGACTTGCGTCCTTTATGATTCCAAGGTCGTTCAGCGCCGTTCCGCTCACGTCCTGCAGCCACAGTTGGCGCGCATCGGTCGTCTCAAGATTCAAACCGTTTGTAACAGGATCAATGCTTGCCCGCACAGCCGCGCCGGAATCGTTGATTTTTGCTGCAAGCGCGTACACGTTGTCGCCCGCATTAACGGCAATCTCAACTCCGTCCACGCTGATTACGCTGTCGCCGTCTGCCTGCCAGCCCGTTGCGTCGCGTCCGCCAAAAATTGACTGCTGCTCAGCCCAGAAGGTGCGGTTCCCGGCATTGTCAACCGTCATGTATTTGTTCTCGTCAACCTCAATCTTGTTCTCGCCCACGTTTCCATTGTAACGAACGTTCTCTATGAGCGGCGTACCAGAGCCTTCCACCGTGCCGAATTCCACCTCAAAGGCAACGGATTTTGTATTCGTTCCGCCAAAAATGGAATTTCCGTCGCTGGAAATGGCGTTCGCATTCTGCACAAGCTCCTTCAAAAGCTCGTCAACCTCAGAAGCCATATTCTTCAAATCATCGCCTGTATAAATTCCGTTCGCGCCGGTAACCGCAAGCTCGCGCACGCGCTGCATGATTTCCAGGGAATTGTTCATGTAGCCCTCGCGCAAGGCAAACTGATCGCTCAGCGTAGCCGCATTCTTCTCGAACACGTTCACTCTGTCAAGGTAGGACTGATAGCGCACAAGGTGTCCGGCGGCAAGAGGGTCGTCGCGCAACTCCTGAATACGGCGCTGGCTTCCAATCTGATTGTTCGCCTTGTTCAAGCGGCTTTCCTGCAAGCGAAGGTTCGCCTGCGTGTCCATGTTATTCATGTTTGAGCTGATTCTATGCATTTTCCTACCTCTTTTTCTTTTTATGTGCGCAAAGAAAAACCGTAACGTTCCCTGCGCAGCCCGCTCACGCTCGGTCCGGCTACGCCGTCCTTGCCTTCGGCAACTGCTCCGGCAACGCGCGGCATCCTAGCCAAAACTTATACGCCAAGTCTATTTATTACTGTATCCAAAAGGCTGTCCCACACCGTAACGAATTTTGCGGCGGCATTGTAGCCGTGCTGGAATTTTATGATGTCGGCAAGCTCCTCATCAATGTTCACGCCGCTTATGGAATCCCTGAGCGAGCGCAAATCGTTCATAACTGCCATATGGCTGTTCAGATTGTTCTCCGCCTGCTCGCCTTTCAAGCCAACGTTCGTAACCGTGTCGGCAAAATAGTCGTCAAGCGTCCGCTCATGCCCGATCATCACCTTCGTATTACGGATTGCGGCAATTTCAACGGCAGCGCGGCCGTCGCCGTTGTTCACATGACCTGAGTTATCAATGAAGGCTGCGGCAACGCTCTTCACGTCGTTGCGGATTGCACCGTTCACCTCAATATAGCCGGCAGGATTTATAACAGGGCTCACCGCAAACTGAGCGCCGTTCAGACTGCCCACTGCATCGGCACGCGCAAAGTCATACGCGCCCGCCTCCCCGCTTTCCGCAAGAATTCCGCTGTATCCAGTCAGGAAAAATCCCGAATCCTCCACATGGCGGATTACAAAATCAGGATTCTCCACATCATGCGCCGTAGTTCCCTTCAGCACAAGATTATTGTTGCGGTCAAGGTACGCCTTAACCTCGCCATTCGTGTCATTTATGCGGTTGATTACGGCTTCAACAGTATCCGTAGGATGATAAGCAACCTGTACGTTTCCGCTAGGTCCGCTCAAGGTCATAACGCCCTCAAGTCCAATCTGTTCCTGCGGATTCAGTTTCGTCGTTCCCGTGAAGCGGAAGATGTACGAATGATCCATCGTTCCGTCGCCGTCGCGGTCAAAATTGCCATTAACATTCTCCACAAAAGAGCGCTGCGTAAAAAAGTCAAGCCCGGTTACATTGTTAGCGCCATATGCATTGCGGTGAACGTCATTCACCAAATCGGCAAAATTCAGCGTCATGGTATTGAGCGACTGCACCTCGCTGCGGATATCCACGTCGCGAAGCTCAATGAGCGCACCAAGCTTTCCGCCCGCAATGTATGCGTCCTCGCCGGTATCCTTCCAGACCAATTTGTCGTAGCCGTTATTATCAACCACGGACTCCAGCTCAAAATTGCGGGCAATGCTGCCCTGCACCAGCACGCGCCCCTCAAGGTGAACCATGAATTCGTCGGCATCACGGCGGTCCGTCGTAATATTCACAATTTTTGAAAGCTTATCCACAAGCAGGTCGCGGCGGTCAAGCAAATCATTGGGATTGTCGCCCATAGCACGCGAGCGAACAATCTCGCCGTTCAGAGCGGCAATCTGATTCGTAAAATCGTTCACCTGCTTAACGGTCGCCTCTATGTCGCTGTTGATAAGGTTTCCTACGCCCATAAGGTTGTCCCACTTTGTGCGAATGGAATCCGTAAGGGACTCTCCACGGCTTACGACCGCCTGGCGCGCCGCGGTGCTCTCCGGATGTATGGAAAGCTCCTGCCAGCTCTGCCAGAATTTATCCATATTGGAACGGATTGAGACATCGTCTGGCTCGTTGTAAATCTGCTCAATCATCGTGTAGTAGTTGCTTCGCGTCTCCCAGTAGGACTCGTAGTGCTGCTGCTCGGTAATGCGCTGGTCAAGCATCTCATCGCGCACTCGATTAACGCTCTGCACGTCAATTCCCTGACCAATCATTCCCGGTCGCTCCGGACGCTCCAAGTCCGGCTTATACAGCGGATCGAATTCCTTGAGCTGAACACGCTGGCGGGAGTAGCCTTCAGTGTTCGCATTGGAGATATTGTGTCCGGCAGTCGTGATGGCATCCGTATGAGCCATGATGCTGCGCTTTCCTAATTCAATTCCAGAAAAAGTCGATCCCATATTTCACTTCCTTAATTTACGAATAAGCCAAGCTTAGAGCAAGGTGTTCAGAACAACACTGTGCGGCTGCTCCTGAACGAATCCGCCGCTCCGAGAATAGACTTTCGCGCGGCTGTTCGGCAGAGCAGTGTCTATGATTCCCTGCACAAAATTGCGTGTGATATTGATGTAATCGCTGAGCGCCTTATTTTCTGTGCGGCAGCGCACCAGTTTTCCCCGTACCCGTGCAATCAAATCCAGTATCTCATCGTCATCGCCCTTCATCGAAACGGCAAGGTTCATGCGCTCCTCATCAAGATGGTTGAACGTATCCATGTCAAGGTTGATTACGGAAATAACTTTCATCAGCTGCGTCCAATCCTTGGCATTCACAGCGGCTCGAAGTTCCTGCTGCTTTTCAAGAACCTCCGCAAGAACGGCATCCTCTTCGTTAAGAATCTGTTTGTACGTTGTCTTGCTATCCATCCTGAACTCCTTTTCGATTTTATTCATAGAAAAAAAATGACTTTCATTTCCTTATCGGAATCTGAAAAAGAGACTTAAGATTTTTTTGAGAAAAAGTGAATGCGATGAGTTAAAAAGAAAAGGCATCTGATTTCTCAGATGCCTTGGATTTGAGCCATGCAGGGATCGAACCTGCGACCCACAGATTAAGAGTCTGTTGCTCTACCAGCTGAGC
>CAKZZR010000103.1 GCA_937885475.1 uncultured Treponema sp. | reverse complement strand
CCTAGGTTTTGAAAGACGAAACTCGACTGGGAGCTTTTTTTATACGTGCATGTTTGCAAAATTGATTTTCCTTAAATATTGGTTATATGAGGTTTATGATGAATACTGTTGTAAGCGCATTCCTTTCGCGCCATAATTTTGTGCGCCATGTTGACATAAATACGGTTGCAGAATCCATCCTTGCGGACATGAACCGCGGATTGTGCGGCAAAAAAGCGGACGAGGACATGATTCCTACCTGGTGCCTGCCACCGTCACAGGCTGCAAAGAACAAGAGCGTCATCGTCATTGATGCGGGCGGAACGAATTTTCGTTCCTGCTTGGTAACCTTTGACGCAAACGGCGACGCTTCCATCTCTGAGCTTGAAAAAACAAAGATGCCCGGCGTAGAAAAAGAACTTTCCAAAAAGGAATTCTTTGATCAGTTTGCCGCAAACCTTGAGCATCTTAAGAACAAGGCTGACTCAATCGGCTTCTGCTTTTCATATCCGATGCAGATTCAGAAGGACGGCGACGGAATTCTCCTTGGCTTCTCAAAAGAGGTTAAGGCTCCGGAGGTTGTTGGTTGCGCAATAGGAAAATGCCTCAAGGAAGCGCTTGTAGCTCACGGCTGGAACGAACCTAAGCGCGTCACCATGCTGAACGACACCGTAGCCGCACTGCTTGCCGGTGCAGCAGCCGCAAAGGGAACGCCGTATTCCTCGTACATCGGCTTTATCCTTGGTACGGGCATGAACGGCGCGTACATTCAGCCGCAACTGCACGGCGAAAGCCAGCAAATCGTCGTCTGTGAGAACGGCAAGTTCGGCTCATTTGCCCGCTCGGACTTTGACGTTGCGCTGGACAAAAAAAGTCAGCACCCCGGCGCGTATGAGTTGGAAAAATGCTGCTCCGGCGGCTATCTTGGCCCGCTGGGGCTTGAAGTGCTTAAGACGGTGGCAAAAGACGGCGTTGTAAGCGCGGACACTTGTGCGGCGCTGAACCGTCTGCACGACTTGTCGCTCATTGAACTGGACG
>CAKZZR010000102.1 GCA_937885475.1 uncultured Treponema sp. | reverse complement strand
TTATATGTTCGGAATTAATGCGTTTGCCCTGTGAAGTCGTCCTTCTTTAGACCTCTCAAGCTGCGCCTTGCTCTATTCGTCTATTTCGACTTTTTTTATGTGTGCGCCAAGCGACTGAAGCCGCTCAACCAGTTTTTCGTAGCCACGCTCAATCTGATAGACGTTGCTGATCCGGCTTTCTCCGTGGGCGACCATCGCGGCAATGACCATTGCCATTCCAGCGCGCACATCCGGCGACACAAGGTGGTCGGCGTGCAGTGGCGACGGACCGCATACAACGGCTCTGTGCGGGTCGCACAGCGTAATCTGCGCGCCCATGCTTATCAATTTGTCCACAAAGAACATGCGGCTTTCAAACATCTTCTCAAAGATGAGGCATGTGCCCTCTACCTGGGTCGCTACGACAGTCATGATTGAAGTTAAGTCCGGCGGGAATCCTGGCCACGGTGCGTCGTCGATTTTTGGGATTTTTGTTCCCACGTCACCGTTGGTCTTCATTTCCTGCACGTTTGAGACGGTCAGTTCCTCGCCGTTCTGCGTCCACGAAATGCCAAGCTTTGCAAAACCCGTTTTGAGCGGACGCATGTCCAGATTTCTGATTCCCTTTATCGTTATGCTTCCATGGGTTGCGGCGGCAAGCCCGATGTACGAGCCAATTTCCATGTAGTCAGGTCCAATCTCAAATTCGCAGGCATGAAGTTTTTCAACGCCGTTTATGTACAGAATGTTGCTTCCGATTCCGCTGATGTCCGCGCCCATTGCGTTAAGCATCCGGCACAAGTCCTGAATGTGCGGCTCGCTCGCGGCATTCGTTATTGTTGTGGCTCCTTCTGCAAGCACCGCCGCCATAAGTGCGTTCTCTGTTGCCGTTACCGAACATTCATCAAGAAAAATGTCCGCGCCGCGCAGCTTGTTCGCCGTGAATACAAAATGACCGTTCACCTTTACCTGAGCGCCCAACTGGGTCAGCGCAATGAAGTGCGTGTCCAAGCGGCGGCGGCCGATAACGTCTCCGCCTGGTGGCAGCATTTCGGCTTTGCCAAGTCGTGCAATCATAGGTCCTGCAAACAGAATGGATGCGCGTATTTTTTTAGAAAGCTCCGCCGGAATGCAGAATGATTCGATGTCCTTTGCAACGATTTTCCAGCTGTGGTTTCCAAGATTCGTGATTTTTGCTCCGAACGACTGCAGGATGTTCAGCATGACCGCAGTGTCCTCAATGTCGGGAACATTGTGAAGAACGACCGGCTCTTCCGTAAGCAGCGCCGCCGCAATGCATGGGAGCGCCGCATTTTTATTTCCGCAGGCGGTTATCGTTCCCTTGATAGGAAATCCGCCCTCAATTAAATATTCGTGCATATTTATTTTTCGGCGATTTTACGGGCCAGGTTTATTAAAACATCTGTCGCTTTGCTCATCTGGTCAAGGGAAGTCCATTCCGCACGGGAATGATAATTGTGTCCGCCTGTAAAAATGTTGGGAGTGGGGCGACCCATTTCGGTAAGGCGCGAACCGTCCGTCCCTCCCCGGATTGGAACACAGCGCGGCTCAATTCCGCTTTCCCGGTAGGCGCAGGAAACGAAGTCAATCACTTCGGGATGCTTTTTTATCACGTCCTTCATGTTCTTGTACTGTTCCTTGAATTCAACGCAAGCGGAGCCGCCAAAGCTTTCGGCGCTGAAAGCGGCAAGGTGTCTGACCGTCTCAATGCGTTTTTGCATTCCCTCCGCCGTAAAATCCCGCAGAAGCAGGCTTACCGTTGCTTTTTCTATGGTGCCGTGCAGTTCCATTGGTGCAAAAAAACCGCTGTATCCGTCCGTAGTTTCCGGGCGCTGTGTGTGCGGAAGCGATTCCACAAAGCGGCTTGCCATGCTGAGCGCGTTTATCATGCCGTTCTTGCGTGCGTCGCCGGTATGCGTGGATTTTCCGGTGAAAGCTACGGCTGCGGCATAGGCGTTAAAGCATTCGGTCTCAAGCTCGCCTATGGGGCCGCCGTCAACCGTGTATGCAAATTGGGAAGTTATGAGTGAAAGCGGAACGTTGTCCATTCCGTGCCCGGTTTCCTCATCCGGAGAAAAAAGCACTTCGATTTTGCCATGCCGAACTTCTGGGTGCGCGGCTAGGTATTCAATTGCCGTCATGATTTCTGCAACGCCGGCTTTGTCGTCTGCGCCAAGCAGCGTGGTTCCGTCGCTCGTGATTATGGTCTCGCGGTTCTGTGCCGCTTGCGCAAGATGCTCGTCCGTTTCCGGCGAGAGTGTCACTCCGCACTGAAGGTCAATCCTTGCGCCATCATACAGGGGGTAGATTATCGGCTTTACGTCCCTGCCGCTCACCTCGTCAACGGTGTCGATATGTGCGATAAGGCAGAATGGCGGTACGTTTTCACACCCCTTTGATGCCGGAAGAAAAGCATACGTGTAGCAGTGCTTGGTCGTCTGCACCTTCTGCAAGCCCATTACCGTCAGTTCCGCGGCAAGCTGCTTTGCAAGGTCAAATTCCCGCTCTTCCGACGGCTGAATGCCCTCGTCCGCCTTTTTGCCGTTGCTTTCCGTCCACATTTTTACGTATTTAATGAATCTGTCCAACAAGGACTTCTGAATCTCTGAATCTTGTGTAATGTAATTCATACAAAAAGCATAAGCCATTTTTGCAAAAAACAAAAGAGCCGAAAAACTTGTAAAGCCGTATAGGGCAAACGCATTATAAAATTTCGGAATTTAAAAATTATGTTTGCCCTAAAAAATAGCTCCCAGTCGAGTTTCGTCTTTCAAAATCGCATGCTAGCAGCTACACGCTGTTTGTGTCATAGTAACTATTGAACCTGTCGCTATCGCGACAGCCACAAACAGAGTGTTTTTGAAAGCCGCAAACTCTCCTTTGCGCTATTTTTTTATAATTTTTGCCTGCTTTATAATGCGTTTGCCCTGTAAAGCCGTATCGCAGGGGGTGTTTTTTTGCTACAATGAAAGCATGAACATCTGTCTTTTCTCACAGGAAGAATATGGCGCGCCGCTTCCTTGCCGGGACGAACGCGCCCAGCATATCATAAAGGTTCTGCATAAGGGCGTTGGTGACACCTTTGCGGCGGGAATCATAAACGGTGCGGCGGGCATTGCGCGCATAACCGGTATTGACGATGCGGGCATTTCCTACTTGTTTGAGCCTACGTCCGACGGGAAGCCTCTTCACCCCCTCAAAATGATAATCGGCTTTCCGCGCCCCATTCAGCTCAAGCGCTTGCTGCGCGACGTTGCGGCAATTGGTGCGTCAGAGGTTCATCTTACGGGAACGGAGCTTGGCGAAAAATCCTATATGCAGTCGAATATGGCGGAACGCGGCACGGCGTATCAGATGCTGGTGGACGGAACCGTTCAGGCGGCAGGAACGCGCGTTCCGGAGCTGTTTTTGCATAAGACGCTCAAGGAATGCGTGCAGAGCATCTGTGGCACTTCCAGCGACCCGGCAGACATGCTAAAGCTGTGCATGGACAACGTGAATCCTGCGGGCACTCTTGTAAGCGTGCTGAATGAAAAAAAAGGAAAAGAATCGGTGGTTGCCGCCATCGGAAGCGAGCGCGGCTGGACTCAGAACGAGCGCGACTTTTTGGAGCAGAGCGGCTTTGTTCGTTGCGGCATGGGAAACCGCGTCATGCGTACCGAAACTGCCGCCACCGTAAGCGCCGGCGTCATCTGCGCTTACATGGGTTGGTTGGAATAGCCTTTGTCGGTGCGCTCATAAGGCGTTTGTTCGCTTGTGACCGGCAAAAACTCGTTTTTTCTAGTTGATGCAGAAGGAGATGTAGCGCATATTCTTTTCTGTCCATGTGATGATAGCGCCCTCCTTCATTCCGCTCAGTATGCTCGTCGCGCGCTTGAACGTAAACGTGTCTTCCGTTACGCGGCGGGAATTGATGTAAAAATAAACTGCATGATTCTTTAAGTTTTCTGTCGTCTTAAAAGTCATAATAACCTCCGGAACAATTCGTTCGTTTTTATGTTCGGAAGAATACAGGGCGACATTAGCGTTTTGTGCGCGGCATCGCGCTTCTGTTAAACAAAACGCCCTTGCTGATTTATGCATGTGCAAAATCACCAGCAAGGGCATTTCGTCAGTTGTCTCAATTTTTTTAGAACTTTGCCGTTCTAAGCCTAACTCGTTCAATATCTTCGCAAAAGAGTTCTCGCAGGTCATTCAGACCAAGAGCCATCAAAGCCATACGGTCAATACCGATACCCCAGGCAAGAACAGGAGCGTCGATTCCCATAGCCTTTGTAACTTCCGGACGGAAAATACCCGAACCACCAAGCTCAAACCATCCCAAAACAGGGTGCTTGATGTGAACTTCTACGCTTGGCTCAGTGAATGGAAAGTAACCTGGAACGTATTTAACTTCTGTAGCGCCTGCAATTTCGGTTGCAAACATCTTTAAAAAGCCCAGCAATGTGCGAAGATTGGCTTCTTCGCCGATTACGATACCTTCTGTTTGGTAAAAGTCAGAAAGGTGAGTCGCATCAACTTTGTCGTAGCGGAAGCAGCGTGCAATACCAAAGTATTTGCCAGGAACTTCTGCCTTGTGAAGCTGATGAGCACTAAGAACAGTACCCTGCGAGCGAAGGATAAGGCGGCGTGTAAATTCGCGGTCAAAAGAATAATTCCAACCGCGGCTACCTGAGTCACCACCGTTTTCGTGTACGCGGGCAATGTTGCTCAAATATGGTTCTTCAATTGATTTTGCATGAGTAGGATTCTTGATGCGGTAAACATCGTGAATGTCGCGTGCCGCATGGAACTGAGGCATGAACAAAGCATCTCCGTTCCAGAATTCAGTTTCTACGAGCGGACCGTCAAATTCCTGGAAACCAAGTGAACAGAGCTTGTCCTTTACGGACTCAAGGAACTGAACATAAGGGTTTGTGCGTCCAGGAATAATTCTTGCAGGCTGCAAAGAAATATTGTAGCCACGGAAAGTACCGTTTTTCCATTCGCCAGAACTGAGCATTTTTGGCGTAAGTTCACCAATCTCGTTTCCGGTGATTCCTGCGTTTTTAAGCGCTTCCTTAACCTGTGCAAAGTGGTCTGCAAGGCGGTTCGTAACGGTCTCGCGCTCAATCATTTTGAACGGGCTGTCCGTTGCACCGCGTTTTTTTGCCAAGGTCGCAATAACATCCTGCTCTTCCTTTGAAAGGTTCGCTTTGTCCAAAAGTCCGTTTTCTGCGTCGCAGGCTTTTTTAATAAGCGCTGTCGTAAGCGCAATGCGTGCCGGAACTGCCGCGCCGGTGTACAGAACCTTCTTGTCCTCGTTCATCTTAAGAACGCCTTCTTTTACCAGCGGACCGTAAGCGCTGCCAACCGCGCTGTTGTCTACGGCAAGAGCGGAAGCAATTTCCGGCAGGGCGCGGGCGGCTCCATCCTTCAGAAGGTTGATGATGCGCTCCTCAACGGTTCCTGTTTTTGCAATCGCGCGTCCCATGTCGGTAATTTCATAGTACGTGTGGGGCGTTCGGCTTACTTCCTTCAAAAGTCCTTTTCCGGCAAGCCAAGAGAAAGCCTGATTCGCATGACCTTCCTTATAATTCAATTCCTTGATGAGCTTTTCAGAAGTAAGATCGTCCTTGTCTGAATATTTAAGAAGCACCTTTATTTCAAGAGGGTGCAGATTTTTGATGATATTAGAAATGTCCATTTTTTAATAAACCTATGTATATTGCAGACAGGAAATGCCCTGTCCGCATAAAATTTTTAGCGAGTGAATTTTACGTGTGAGCTGTATTCCGCCCAGCTGATTCCCCGGCTGTCCTTGTAGTAACGCTCTCTGTCCTTAGACATATACTTGTAGTGATAGTATTTATTTTCTTTAGTAAAATCCTCAAGGCAACCAAGAACGGAATTCATTGCGCGTCCTGAATCATACTGAACGTACATGCAGGTATAGTAAATGCGCGCTTCGTCAACCATAGGAATATATTCAATGCGTACGCTTGCCGTCTTGTCCTTTTCGTCAAGGTGGGCGTTCTCACGTGGTACGTTTATAACTTTCTTTGAAAGGTCTACTTTTATCTCATCATCAGGAAGTGCGGATGCCGTTGATTGTGCGAAAATAGCACCCGCAAAGCAAAATAATGAACAAAGAATCGCGATTGTTTTTTTCATATAAAACTCCTCAATAGTATTTTTAAAAAGAAGAATACTTAATTATTCTATCCGTTTCTACAAAAAAATCAAGTTCGATTGCATATCGCCCCTCTGTTATTCCTATTTTTGGCTCGCGGTTAATGATTACCTTTCCGCTGATTTCCTTGGGCTTGTTTTTTTCAAGATGGCGGTAATGCTCTCGTACGGCATTTTTGAGCGCGTCCTGAGCTGCCTCGGTAATTCCGTCAAAACCATGCTGAACTTTTCCGTAGCCCCTGCCGCGTATTTTTTGAGTATACAGGCTTTGCCATTGCTTGTACTGCCATGCTTGGTCGCTCGTTCGCTTGTATTCCGCCCAGCAGTGGAACAGATTTTCCTGAATCCAGGGACTTTCGTAGGTAATCGGGTTGTCCTTTGCCGACAATTTTTGAATGGGGCTGACCTCAAAGAATTCCTTTACGCCGCGCAGCTTGTCGTACGGCGTGTAAGTGAACTCCCAGCCGTAAATCATTCCTTCCATAAGGAACGGTGTTATAGCCCTTATTCTGCTGATTGGAAAGTCAAATTGTCCGGTGCTCATGTCGGCGGCTTCCTTAAGTTCCGGGTAGGCATCAAGCTCCGCCCAACCGTGAAGCCGTATTTTTGTGTCGACCGTCTGTTCCTGCGCATACGGCGTTGCAGCGGTAAAAAATGCGGCCAGCGCGGCACCAATCAGCTGAAGTATGCGTTTTTCCATACGCTCACCGGGTTTACGCCCATGCGGACTATAAAATAGAGGAACGCCGCGGCAAAGCCGAACAGATGGGCATAGTGCGCGACATTTGATTTGTAGCCGGTCAGTTGGCTCAAAAGTTCTATGGCGGCATATGCGGCTACAAGAATTGGCGAGGGAATTGGCAGAATTCCCCATATGTATATGTTAGCCCGCGGAAAAATCACCGCATACGCAAGCATTATGGCAAATACCGCGCCGCTCGCGCCTACAAGCAGTACGTTGTATGTTCCTGCCCACAGGTAGAATGCGAGCGAGCAAAGACCGCTTGCAAGTCCGCAGACAAAATACATCAGAAGGAATTCCTTTGAGCCGAGCGCCCTTTCCACGGTCATTCCAAAGAAAAAAAGTCCCAGCATGTTTGACAGTATGTGCCGCATATTTCCATGAATGAACATGTAGGTAAAAATCTGCCAGTACATGCGGCGACGCACAAAATAAACCGGGCTCAAGCCAAGGTAATACGTTAAATCCGGTATAATGCTGGTTGCAAAAAAGAAAACAAAATTAACTGCGATAAGCGCAAGGCTCGCGTAAAAAAAGCGGTATTCAAATTGTCGTCGGAGCGGGTTCTGCATTATTCTTCTGCGTCTTCGTCAGAAACAAGCGACGGCGGCGCATAGGTAACGCGGTTCCGTCCGTTGTGCTTTGACATATACAAGCCCTGATCCGCTTGATTCACCAGCTTGAGAGGGTTTGTAATCGGATTGAATTTATGGTCGAACACGGCAACGCCTACGGAAATGGTAACCTTCATGCGCTGGTCGTTAAAAATAAAGTCGTAGGATTCTATGCTGGAACGGATTCGCTCCGCCACCATAATTGCGTCATCTTTTGTTGTCTCATTAAGAAGTACGGTGAATTCCTCTCCGCCGTAGCGGCTGGCAAGGTCTTCGTCGCGCAAGTTTGTTTTTATGAGCTGGGCAACCTTCTTAAGCACGTAGTCTCCGCATTCGTGTCCGTAGGTGTCGTTGAAGTGCTTGAAAAAGTCAATGTCGAACATAAGAACGGAAAGCGGCTGCTTCTGTGCCATCGCCGCATCAAGTTTTTCGGTCAGCACGTTAAAGAAGAAATACTTAAGCTTCAGCTGCGTCATCATGTCGGTGGACGAGCGCTCTACCATCGTCGCGTTGTTTATGGCGATAGACGCAAGGGACGCGATGTTCTGAATCAAGTTCTTTTCGTAGTCTGTGTATGCGGTGTCGGATTCTGCGTCCAACGAAAAGCGTTCTCCTAAAAACAGAATTCCGTTTATGTGATTTTTTTGAATGAGCGGAACGATGAGCGTGGGCTGAAGGGAAGCAAGCATCTCGCCAACCTGCGTTTCGGGGCAGGTTGCAATAAGGTAGTCCAGGGTTACCGGGCGCTTTTCGTCAGTAAGGCAGGAAACGATGGGGTCTGTTGAAGAAATGATGTACTTCTGCGTGTTTAATGGATCCATCACGCTCTGCTTTGTCTCAAGCGTAAAGTTTTCTGAGTTGATAAGATCCAGCACGAAGATACCGGCGTTCGTAACGTGCATTTGCGCCATGCATGAAAAAACAATCGACTCCAGAAGTTTTGTTCCTTCCAGAGTTGAGCAAAAAGAACGAGAAATATCCAATAGTTGTTCCAAGTCATAGATTCTTTTCTCATATTCGATGGAACGTTCACGGAATGTTTTTCTTTTTTGTTTTGCCATAGAGTTTTTCCCTATTTTTTTCCTTGCGTACAAGGACTCCTTATCCTTCATGCTATAACTTACATAGAAATTATAGCATAGTTTTTCATTATTTCAAAAAATATTTCCCACTTTGGATACTGCTGTTCCATCATGTCTGTGCTTTCGCGGTTTCGTGATGAAAAAAGCAGAACCTTGAGGTTTGAAATAATCTCGCTCGTTGGCTTTTTTGAATCCTGAATGAGCGTTTCCAAATGCTTTGAAAGCTTGTTCAGGCTATTTATATCTCGGCCAATAAGTTTGCTTGCTTGAGCATTTATGAGATTTATGCTGTTTTCCAGCTTCTTGAAGAAGTCAGGGTCGTTGTGTCCGTCGCGGATGTAGCTTTCAAGAAGGGCAACGTCGTTTGGCTTTCCGCTGGAGAAGGAATCCTCAAACGCCTTTACGTGGTCGTTTATTTCCAGCGCGGCAAAAATGTCGGCGGCAAAGTCTGACTTGAACTGCGAGTTGTTAAAAAAACCTTCGATGACGATGTTGTTCAGAAGAACCCGGATTGGCTCTGTAAGGAACGTTGCAAGGAACGTCTTAAGAATGCGCATCGGCATAATCCATGTGAACGTAACCTGTCCATTCGTGAGCAGCTTTTGGTTCGTCGTGGCGTTGTAGCCTTTGAGCGTCAGCAGCTCGGTCTGACCGAACAAGCTTGAAATCTCGTCGTTGATTTTTTCGTCCTTCATCTCGGTTTTTATGCGCTGCTCGTCGGAGCGGAATCGGGTCTGCATCATTTCGGTAAAATGGCGGTGCGAGATTTCTTTGTATGAAGCGCTCTGCGGAACGTAGTTCAGGTCGCCCTTTCCGTAGGCTATGAGCTGCTTGAGTTTTTCCGCGGAAATAAAATGCTTGAGCACGAAGGCTACTTTTTTTACGTTGTCGGCAAGCGGGCTGGACGCGCTCTGAATGGAATTCTCGCCTTTTTTGAGTGCGTCCAATGCGGTAACGGCGTTCACAGTGCCTACGGTCAAGGTAAGGCCGTTCATCACGTAGTAAAGGTCTTCCAATATGTTCACCACGCGGTCAATGGCAATGTCCTGAAACGTGGGCTGATAATTCAAATCAGAGGAAATGTAATTTGAGTCAAAAACCTGAAGCAACGTCATAAAGCTGAACTTTGAGAAGTCCGCAAGCTGGCGCAGCGTGTTCAGCTCCTTGTCTATCTTGCGGAACGGCTCCGTCTCAAGCTCGCGAAGGATTTTTTCAAGGGAACGGTGCTGGTGGTCAAAAATCTGGGAGGTAGTCATTGCGGTATTTTCAAGCTCCGCGCGGCGTCCCTCGTAGCTCAGAGCCTCAACCACCTTCTGGCTTTCTGGCGAAAACCCGGTCATAATCAGCTGCGCCTCAAAACGTCGGTTCCGTGGAACATCCGGACCTGCAATCGTGTTTACAAGCAGGTCATTCAGATTTTTTGTGTTTATGTAGAGAATTCTCACTGCCTCGGCAAAATTGGGAAGCAGCTTTCCGTTCTTAAAAATAACCGGCTGAAATGCCGACAGTTCCTTTTCAAGCTTGCGCATCTGAATTTTTTTCTGCACTTCCGGAGAATTTTTATTAAAAAGAACTTCAAAAAAATCAGATATGGCTTGTAAGAAACTCATGACTTAAAAAGTTTACCTATTTTATAGATATGCGTCAAATATTTTGTGGTAATCTTCTATATTTTGTGCATGAATTGTCTGCGCGCGAAGCTCCGCGCCGCCCTCTATGCCCTTTGAGTAGGCGCAGAAGCGCTTGCGCATTTCCGTACAGGCATGGGCTTCGTTTGTGTCGCGGGCAAGCATCTCCAGCTCTCGGAACGCGGTCCTGATGCGCTCGCTTGCGGGAATGTCCTCGTATGCGCCGTTCTGCAGAAGCTGCACGGTTTTTTTGAAGATGAAGGGATTTCCCATTGCGCCACGGGCGAACATTACGCCGTCGCAGCCGGTTTGCTCAAGCATCTTTTTTGCATCTTCCGGGCGGAACAAATCCCCGGAGCCGAATACCGGAACTTTGCCCGCAACGAGCGCTACCAGCTCCTTGAGTTTTTGCCAGTCAGAAAAACCTTCGTAGCCCTGCGTTTTTGTGCGTGGGTGCATGGTTATTGCGTCCGCGCCGTTCTCAAGCGCGGCAAGCGCGGCTTCTTTCCATGTGATGGTCTTTGCGTCCCATCCGGAACGTATTTTTACGGTTATTGCACAGCGGTTTTCTGCGGCTTGTTTTACGGCTCTTACAATGGCTCCCAGTCGTTCCGGGTCGCGGGTAAGCGCGGAGCCTGCGCCTGTCTTTACGATTTTTGGAACCGGGCATCCGCAGTTTATGTCTATGACCTCGCAGCCTGTCTTTTCAAGCACGATTCGGGCGGCTTCTGCCATGGTTTCCTCCCGGCCGCCAAAAATCTGCACGGAATAGACCTTTTCGTTGGGGGCGCGAGCCATAAGCTCCTCCGTCCGCCAGTTTTGGCGCACAAGGGCTTCCGCGCTCACCATCTCGGTATATGTGAATGCCGCACCCTGCTCAACGCAGATTGAGCGGAACGAACGGTCGCTGTAGCCGGCGACCGGCGCAAGAAAAATGTTTCCCGTCGTCACAAAGGAATAGGGCTTGTCTGCCGCTCCAAAGCGAACCGGATGAAAAAGTGCCGCGTCTTGCATTATGCTTCCGGCAGCTTGAACACTTTGCAGCTGTTTTTCCACAGCTGAACGCTCAGTTCTTCCAAGTCCATGTCGAGCATTTCAGCAAGGAATTTTGCCGTTGACGTAAGATACGCCGGCATGGTGCGCTTTCCGCGGAATTCCGCTGGCACCATGAACGGGCTTTCTGTTTCTATAAGAACGCGGTCAAGCGGAATGTTCAGTATGGTTTCATGAAGGTTGCGCGCGTTGCGGTACGTTAAATTTCCGGCGAATGAAAAGTACACGTTCATGTCCAGGCATTTTTTTGCGTACTCCGCGTCCTCTGAATAGCAGTGGAAAATGGCTCCCGCGTCAGGAAGCCGTTCAGAAAGCACATCGAATACGTCCTTTCCGGCGTCGCGGTTATGAATGATTACCGGCAAATTGTGCTTCTGCGCGATTTCAAGTTGCGTGATGAACAACTCAATCTGGCTCCGCTTGTCGCCGAACTGCTTGAAATAGTCCAAGCCGGTTTCGCCAACGGCAACGACGTTCGGGTATGCAAGGTATTTCTCAATTTTTGCCGCATAGTCAGAGCCGGGGTTTGTAACTTCCGACGGAGCGACGCCAACTGCATGGTATACGCCCGGCAATGCCTTGAGGTTTGGGTAGACGCGCTCAAAGTCGTGAAGGCTGTTGTTTATGCTTACGATGCGAGAGACTCCAGCCTGCTTTGCCTGCTGAATTACGCGTAATTGTTCTATAGGGTCATCGTATATAAGCCCGATGTGAGCATGAGTATCAAAAAATTGCATGGCTTTCTTCCAAAAGATTGTGATGTAATAGAAAAGAAGCGGTGTTGTTTTCAATCACTTCTACCGATAAAGATAATATAGGATTTTCGAGTTGTCAACCTTGACAGGAGTTTGACATATAGCAATGCGCCGTGTTATACTGCTCTCTACAATTGTTAATATTGCGCTTAGTATGATTTTTTAAACGAGGGATTCAAAAATTGGCAAGAACTCAAAGATATAAAAGAATCGAAAAGAAGATTGCGTCAAATGTTCACAACGGTTTTGTTTCTTTCTTACGCACAATCGGAAATTTCTTCGTTCGTATTTTCAAGGTGTTTGACAGCAAGTTAACAGTGATGATTGTTCCTCATTCGCAGAGCAAGGTCATAAACTTCCAGACGAACGTGTTCGCGCTCTGTCTTGGACTTGTCCTTGTGGTAGGCATCGTCGGCTCTTTCTTCTATTTCAACCGGCATGCCGTTCTTTCTAACATAGAAATAACCAGTCTTATGAATAAGAACCGCGAGACGCTCGCAAGTTTGGACGAGCTGCGCGATGAGAATACGAACCTTCTGCAGGCGGCAAAGCGCTTTCAGGCTTCGCTTTCGCAGTCTCTTTCCCTGCTCGGAATTGACAAGGGAAAGTCCGTTTCTCAGAATTCAATGAACAACGGCGATTTGACCTCGCTTTTCAGCTCACGGGATTCTGTAACCGGCTCCGTGCGCGAAACCTCCGACATCCGTTCCCTCACAACGTATCTTGAGGATGCGGTGCAGCCTATCGAGCAGATTGGAAAAATGCTGGACAACCAAAGCTCTCTTTTCCGCGAGATTCCGAACATCTGGCCGGTGAACAACCCGAACGTGCATATTTCCCAGCAGTTTGGTCCTACCATTCACGCGATTACCGGACAGTGGTACATTCACAAGGGAATTGACTTTTCTACATGGCGCAGCGGCGACCCGATTATGGCCACGGCAAACGGTCAGGTCGTAACGGTTGGCTACGATGCCAGCTTCGGAAACCATGTCATCATCCGCCACAAGCATGGTATGTACACGCGCTATGCGCATATGAGCGTTATCCGCGTAAAAAAAGGTGAGTTCGTCAATCAGGGGCAGGTTATCGGAAACATTGGAAACACCGGTCTTACTACGGGTCCGCACCTTCACTATGAAGTTCACATCGGTTCAGACGTAGTTGATCCGAGCAAATATATCAACGTAAAATTTTCTAAGTAGTGGCTATGGCTTTTCGTTCAGATGATATTTCTATCAATACTTTTGTAGGAAACGGTTCCTTCATAAAAGGAAATATGAAGGTGAACGGTTTTATACGCGTTGACGGAGATATTGACGGCGATTTGGAAACGGATGGCGCCGTTATCATAAGCGAACGCGCCCGCATCCAGGGCAATCTTACCGCAAAATCGGCGATAATCGGCGGAATCGTGCTGGGAAACGTCTCTGCTCCGGAAAGCGTAAAACTGCTTTCTACGTCGGCGGTGGTTGGCGACATCATAACGCACAGAATTCAGATGGACGACAATGTGATTTTTCACGGACACTGCATTGCGATTCGGGATGAGCAGCGCTTTGACGAGGAAACGAACCGCTTCCTTGAGAAAAAAGCCATTCAGAACAAGGCTGTCATTCTATGAGTGCAATCGACCCGCTGAGCGCATCGCTGTATTTTTCTGCGGCGGCAACGGCTTCCCGGGATGCGCAGAAGAACGCCGGAAAGGAGAAAATCCAGAAACAGGGAAAATCGCGCTTTTCGTCGCTGCTTGAAAAAAATCAGGAAATTGACAATTTGGTGAATGCGGGGCTTCCGCCCGAGATTGCGGGGCTTTCAGTGGAGGATGCGGTCGTCTATCTAAAGGATGCGCTTGATTCCGCCGCCGACAAGCTTACGGACTTTGCAAGCGAGGAAAATTTCTGCGAATTTCGGCGTACTGTCAGCCAGTTTTTGCGCTATGTGCAGAAGAACAATTACGAGGTTTCTAAGATAAAGCGGTTCGGCAAGCGCCATGTAAAGGGTGTGTTCTTTGAGGAAACCCGTCCGCGCGACCCGTATTTTCAGATTCATGTGATTGACACAAAGTTGGACGAGCTTGCGGCAATGGTTCTTCAGAATCACGGTGAAAAGCTGGCGCTTCTTACCAAGGTTGATGAAATCAAAGGTCTGATTGTGGATTTTTTAGCAAATTAGTATATAATTTTAGGTGCTTATGAGTGATATTTTTGAGAATGATATAGATGATGAGAACGTTAATCTGTCTTCACTTGAAGACGGAGAAACGACTGACGGAGGCGAGGATTTTGAATTTGACGCGCCGTTATACTGCCTGCGGCTTGCCTATTCCTGCGAGACGCTTTATGCGCGGAACGACAAGAATATTGATGTGCGCGTGGGCGAATTTGTGGTGGTGCCTACCCGCTACGGCAAGGACATGGCAAAATTCATAGGGCTTTCTAAAAAACCAATGGGCATAAAGCCGTCTGACGTAATTGTTATTGAGCGCAAGGCTTCTAAGGAAGATTTGGCTCGGGCGAACGAATACAAGGAAAAAGAAAAGGAAGCTTTTTCCGTTTTTAAGGAAAAGGTCGCTCTCCATAAATTGGACATGAAGCTCATTTCCGTTCATTTTTTGATTGATGAGCAGAAGGCGTTGTTTTTTTTCAGTGCAGAAAACCGCGTGGACTTCCGCGAGCTGGTTAAGGATTTGGTCAGCGTGTTCAAGATGCGCATTGAGTTGCGCCAGATTGGCGTTCGGGACGAGTCCCGCATTGTGGGGGGGCTTGGTGTGTGCGGTCGTCCGTTTTGCTGCCACGGAGTGAGCGACAAGCTGCGCCCGGTTTCTATACGCATGGCAAAGGAGCAGAATCTGTCGCTCAATTCGCTTAAGATAAGCGGGCAGTGCGGTCGTCTTTTGTGTTGCCTTTCCTACGAATTTGATTGGTACAACGAGGCACGAAAGAAGCTTCCGAACGAGGGTATCCATATTTTTTACGATGGAACGAATTTTAAGATTACGGAAGTGAATCCCATTACCTCAATGGTAAAAATGCTTGGCGAGGACGGTCGTTTACTTGAGGTAAACGCAAAGCGCTTCAGCCGAGAAAACAATAAGTGGAAGATAAACTGAGCCGGTGCTTTCCGTTCTCTGTTTACGAAATGACGGCGATGATTTCCTCGCTGTCTGGCGTAAGTTCTGTCCCTGAAAAATCGCTGTACAGCTTGATTGTTGAAAATCCCGCTTCCTTTGCAAACTCGCACAGCTCTTCTTTTGTAAGCGGGTAAATCTGCTCATTTTCAACTATGGGCAGGATTTTGCCGTTTCCCGTTTCTATTTGCTGCGAAAGCAGTGTTTTTTCATTTTCTGCAAAGGTCAGTTTGGAAAGCAGCGATGCGCGTATGCTTTTACGTGGCGCGGGCTGGCTTCCAGATGCCTTAAAGAATTCGTAGTTCAGCAGCTGCAGCACCAGTGTTCCGTTTTCAGAAAGCAGGGATTTTGCGTCGGCAAAAAACTGCTGCATGAGCGATTTTTCGCGCAAAAAGCACAGGCGGTTGTTCAGGCAAATCAGGATATTGTAGAAGCTCTTTCCAAGAAATTTTGTCATTTCCACGGTGGAAAGCTTAAAGAATCTGAGGGAAAGCAGTTGGTTTCGCCGTTTGAGTGATGCCGAGTCAAGCAGCGCCTGCGACATTTCGATTCCGGTTACGTCAAAGCCCTGTTTTGCGGCTTCTATGGCAAAACTTCCGGAGCCAGAGCCAATCTGAAGCATTTTTAACGGGGCTGAATAAGTTTGAGATATTGTCTTAAAAAATTGTTCTTGTTTTTCGGTAGTAGCATAGAGTTCATCGTAGTATTCAACAAGATTCTGAATGAATTCCATAGTTAAAAATTATACATCAGTTTTTCAGATTTTCAACGAAAAGAAAAACAGGAATGCGGGGATTTTTTTTTGCGTTTTGCGGGCGGCAAAAAAAAGCCGCTTCCAACTGCGGGCGGAAGCGGCGTAATCGTCATCAGTCAAGCGACTGCAAATCCTGAATGTGCTCCGAAGTGTCGCGCTTTCTTGTTGCGGACGCAAACAACTTGTTCAAAAGCTCCGAGCAGTTGTCCACCATGATTTCGTAGATTTTTGGAATCAGAAGCTGCTTGTTCACCGGATCCAAGCCACTCTGACCGGCTTTTGTCTGGAATGCGAATACAAAAAGCTGCCCGGATTCCGTTTGGCGCGTCATGTAAAGAACAGCATCCGAGCGGAAGCGCAGTCCATGAATGGTGAACGCAATGTCAGGCACTTTCTCATAGTCGGCAAGCTGTAATTTGCCTTCCGGAAGTACGATTGAAAAATGCGAGATGCTTATGTCAGAAAGCCGGCTTTGGATGACGCCAGAAGTTTCGGAATTGAACTGAATGGAGCAGTTTGACGAGCAGACGGCGCGGACGTTCTTTCGTCGTCCCATTGCCTGGTTTGCGTACAGAACCTGCTTTATGAGCGTGAAGTTGTTCTTTTTTTGGTATTCAAGCTGAATGCAGCCGCACTGAACGCCGATTGTGTACAGATACTGGCGCTCAAGCGTCTGCCGCTCCGTCGTGGACTGGCGTTTGGCGTACAGTACGCCAAAAAGCGCGTTGGGGTATTTGTCCTGCATTCCCTTGATAAGGTGAGACCAGCTTGTTCCCGGAAGCGGCGCGTCGATGTTAAAAAACAGAATGGAATCCTTGAATACGGAAAGAATGATGTCGACCTTCACTTCAATCGGCAAAAAGATGTCTGTGTCGATAAAATAGCATTCGTAGCCGGAGGTTAAATATTCCTCAAGGTAAGTTTGAGGAAAAAGAGTTTTGTCCGGGGCGATAAAAAAGGTCTTTCGTCCTTTTATAATTTCATCTATAAGGTTGCTCATCTAGGTTCTTCCTTTTGTTAAAAATGGGTGGGGGGGGGGTAGTACATTCTGAACCCTCCCGTCCATTTGCTCATTTTACATCATATATCTGAAAAACGAAAGAAAAAAAGAAAGAATTAGAATGCGCACTGCATGCTGTTTTTTGCGCTTTACTCACCGCAAAAAATTGCGTAAAATTGCAGAACTATGGAATTTACACAAGAAGCAATTGACGCTTTAACGGTCAATGAAGTTGAAATTATGAAAAAGATTGCGGAAGAGCTTTCTATCCGCATGCAGCAAGTCAGTGCAGTTATCAGTTTGGTAAATGAAGGTTGTACCATTCCGTTTATCAGCCGATATCGAAAAGAAAAGCATGATAATTTGAATGAAGTACAGGTTCGAGATACCGACCACCTTTTTAAGACATATAAAAATCTTGAAGAACGCCGCCTAGAAATAGTAAAGGGAATTTTTAAGCAAGGTAAGCTTACCGATTCTCTTTACAACGCTTGTATGGGTGCTACAACTCTTACCGAACTGGAAGATTTGTGGGCTCCGTTCAAGAAAAAGAAAAAGACCCGCGGTATGGTTGCCCAGGAAAAAGGTCTTGAGCCACTTGCCGATAGCATGCTCACAATGACAGATAGCCAAATCGAAAAAGAAGCAGAAAAATACATAAAAACAGACAACGAGGATGCCGCTCTCAATGTTGAGACTGTTGCAGACGCTTTGCAAGGGGCGCAGGATATCTTAGCTGAGCGCGTAAGTCAGGACACAAACAATCGCTCCAGCATTCATGACCTTTATATGAGCGAAGGTAATATCAAGACAAAGGGTATTGTTCCTGATGGTCAGACAGAAGAACAGGCTGCAAAAATGTCCACATACCAGATGTACTGGGATTACACAGAGCCTTTGAGCCAGATTAAGCCGCACCGCATTCTTGCAATTAACCGCGCAGAACGAGAAGGTGCTTTGGATGTGACGATTGATGTTGATGTGGACAGTGCTGTAGACCTTCTTACTCGCCGCACTGTTGTAAACAATAAATACCACAAAGAAGCAATTGAAGACGGTGTTGTGCGCCTTCTTTCTCCTGCCGTTGTGCGAGAAATCCGTAGCGACGAAACAGATGAGGCTGACGACCACGGAATTGGTATTTTTAGCGAAAACTTAAAGAACCTTTTGATGACGCAGCCAATCAAAGGAAGTCGCGTTTTGGGAATTGACCCTGGTATTCGTACTGGTACAAAATGTGCCGCTTTGGACGAAACAGGTAAGTACCTGGGTTACTTTAAGATTTTTCAGGTTCAGGATCCACAGGATGCTTACAAGCAGCTCAACGATGCAATCGACAAGTACGATATTCAGGTTGTTGCAGTCGGAAACGGAACCGGTAGCCAGGAAGTTCAGGAAGTTGTTGCTAAGGTTATCAGCGAAAACTATGCTGACGCAGATGTAAAATACACTGTTGTAGACGAATCGGGCGCTTCTGTATATTCTGCAAGCGAAGTTGCAACAAAAGAATTCCCTGAGCTTGACCTTACAATCCGTGGTGCTATCAGCATGGGCCGCCGACTTCAGGATCCACTTGCAGAGCTTGTAAAAATTGACCCTAAGGCAATTGGTGTTGGTCTTTATCAGCACGATGTTAACCAGAAAAAACTTGGCGAAACTTTGGACGAGGTTGTAGGTTCTGTAGTAAACCAAGTTGGCGTAAACTTGAATACAGCCAGCTACATGCTTTTAAGCTATGTATCAGGTATTACAATGGCAACCGCAAAGAAAATCACGGAATATCGCGATGCTAACGGAAAAATTCTTAGCCGTGAGGATTTAAAGAAAGTTCCAGGGCTTGGACCAAAAGCATTTGAGCAGTGTGCGGGATTCCTTAAGATTGCAGAAAGTGCTGACCCATTGGATAACACATGGGTTCACCCAGAAAACTACGAAGTTGCACGTGCCGTATTGCCAACTGTAAAAGCAGGCGGAAAAATCGATAACGCAACTCGCAAGACGCTTTGCGAAAAATATAATATCGGCGAAACAACTTTGAACGATATTATAGAAGAATTGCAAAAGCCAAACCGCGACCCTCGTGACGGATACCCAGCACCAATCATGCAGAAAGGCGTTGTTCAGTTTGAAGACCTAAAAGAAGGAATGAAGGTAACTGGTAAAATCAAGAATGTAGTAGATTTTGGTGCCTTTGTTGATATTGGACTCCACGAAACCGCCCTTATCCATGTTTCTGAATTAAGCGACAACTTTGTTACAGACCCAATGGAAGTTGTAAAAGTTGGCGACATCTTTGAATTTACAATCATCGGTTTGGATAAGGACCGCAAACGAATCAGCCTTAGCTTAAAGAGCGATGCAGCTTCCAGAATCGGTCAGTCTGTTGCAAGCCGTGCGGCAAGTCGTGCTGCTAGTGACGGAGCAGGTTCCGGAGACACAAAACGCAAGGTTGTGGTTGTACGAAAAGGCACGGCAGGAGCTTCAAAGCCTGGTGCAAAAGATGGTGCAAGACAGTTTTCATCTTCTCAAAGAGATCGTTCTTCAAACCGCAACTACGGCAGCGACGACGGAATGAGCTACAATCCATTTGCAGCGTTGTTGAAGCGCTAGGTTATTCGTGCGGGGCTGATTCCTTCGGGTCTGCAAGCAGTGCCCCTCTGATTGCAGAGGGATTAGTTCATTCTTTGCAAAAAAAAATAGCGCAAAGGAGAAGTTGCATCCTTCAAAAACACCCATTTTTGCAGCCGCGTAAGCGGCAAACTTTATAAGTTCCAAGGCAAAAATGAGTGTAGCAAGCTAGCTTGCGGTTTTGAAGGATGAACTTCGACTGAAAG
>CAKZZR010000101.1 GCA_937885475.1 uncultured Treponema sp. | reverse complement strand
AAACAGCGTGTAGCACGCGAGCGTGCGGTTTTGAAAGACGAAACTCGACTGAAAGCTATTTTTTTAGGGTAAACATCATTTTTAATTCCGAAATTTTATAATGCGTTTACCCTGAGTTTCAATTACACTCCAATTGAAAAAAACGTGCAAAAACGCTATTCTTCTAGTCAGAGAGGAGATTTCAAAATGTTAAGACTTATCAACACAATGGAAGATTTGGCCACGCTGAACGAGCAGATTTCCAAGTACCGTGAGTACGAGGAATCCCACGGTTTTACGAATCAGGTTTTTGTAAACAAGATAAAAATGATGGAACGAAAGCGCAATTCCCTGCGGCAAACGCTTCAGGTTCTGTCAAACGCATATTAATTGCTTTTCTTTAAAAGAAAGAAGCGGTGTCGTCCTGCAAAACGCAAGGGCGCACCGCTTTTTTTTTATGCCAGCCTCCAAAGGAGCCACGCTATTCACGCACGATGACGTTGTACAGCCTGTCCAAATCCTGCCGGCTGAAATAGTCAATCTGAATCGTTCCCTTGTCAATTGAACCTTTCAGCACGACTTTAGTTCCGAATATTTCTATAAATTTCTGCTCAATTTCTGCAACATCAGGATCCTTTTTCTCTGTTTTTTTCTTTTTGGTCTTGTCGCCAGCAGCGCGCCCGCCGTTGTTAAAATCCTTTGCCATTTCCTCGGCTTGACGAACGTTCAGCCCGCTGCCCACGATTTTTCCGAACATCACGCGCTGGTCGCTCGGATTTGTAACCGAAAGCAACGCCCTTGCGTGTCCTGCAGAAATCTGACCGTCAATAAGCGACTTCTGCATGTCCTCCGGGAGCTTTAACAGACGGAGCGAATTGGTAACGGTCGTGCGGTTCTTGCCAACGCGCTGCGCCACCTCCTCGTGCTTCAGGTCGCCCATCTGCATAAGATTGTAGTACGCCATCGCCTCATCAATGGGGTTCAGGTCGGCACGCTGAATGTTTTCAATCAGCGCCACCTCAAGCTTCTTAATCTCGTCGTATTTGCGAATTTGCACCGGAACCTTGGTAAGCCCCGCCATTTTTGCGGCTCGGGTACGGCGTTCTCCCGCGATGATATAAAAATTGTCGCCGTCTGCCTTTTCAATGATAATCGGCTGAACTATGCCATGCTCCTTTATGGAATCACACAGTTCCTCAAGCGCCTTGGAATCAAATTCTGTTCGCGGCTGCTTTGGATTAGGAATAAGCAGCGCCGGATCAACCCACAGACCGCCGTTCTCGTCAACCTCTATGCCGTCGGGAATGTTCGACGGGCGCGCAACAGCCCCAAATGCAGAAGTGTTACCCGCATCCGTTGCGGCAGAAGCACCGCCCGCAGATGCCGCCGCTTGTGTGCGTGCTGAAAGCCCTTGTGTCGATTCTGCAATTTCCTCGCGGGCAGCAGAAGAGCCGCCCATAAGCGCATCAAGACCGCGGCCTAAGCCCAGTCCGCCTAATCCACCTTTTTTAGCCACGGTTTATAATCTCCTCTGCGAGCTTTGCATAGCTTTTTGCGCCCGCACACTGAGGATCATAATTACAAATCGGAAGCCCGCGCGAGGGCGCTTCAGAAAGGCGCACATTGCGCGGAATAATCGTATTGTAAACAACGTCCTTAAAATACGTCTTTACCTGCATCACAACGTCCTGCGCAAGCCGGGTTCGTGCGTCATACATTGTAAAGAAAATGCCACCAATAACCAGCTTTGGATTGATGCTCTGCTGAACTTTGTTCACGGATTTCAGAAGAAGCGTAATTCCCTCAAGCGCAAAATACTCACACTGCATAGGAACAAGAACGGAGTCCGCAGCCGCAAGTCCGTTCAACGTAAGCAAGCCCAAGGAAGGCGGACAGTCAATCAGAATATAGTCATACACGGATTTTAGCGGATCAAGCACATTCTTCAAGAAGAATTCGCGGTTTTCCTGCTCAACAAGCTCAATCGCCGCACCGGACAAATCAATTGACGCACTTATCGCATCAAGCCCGCTCACGCACGTATGCTTAATTGCCTGCTCTGCCGTAACCTGTCCCGCAATCAATTCATAAATCGTCGGCTTGTCCTGAGAAACGCCGACACCGCTGGACATATTTCCCTGAGAGTCGAAGTCAACCAAAAGAACTTTTTTACCGGAAAGCGCAATATACGCTCCGATATTGATACACGAAGTAGTCTTTCCGACACCACCTTTCTGGTTAACAAATACGATACATTTACCCATACTTTTCAGTATATCAATTTTTTTTTGTTTGGTATACTCTGAAATCAACATGATTATTTCCGTAACCCTCTCAAAACCTGTAAAAAACGTTGAACAAATTCTAGGGCGCGCCTATCAGCGGATAAAAATTCGCGCGGCAAACAACGCAAGCGCCCAAAATGCATATTTTGCGGAACTTTTTACCGAAAAGCAGGCATTCCATGAACAAAAAACAGCAGACGAACTGAACGAATTCATAGAACGGCACGCGGGAACGACATTCAAAAACTGCATCATCCGCACAGAAAGCGACGAAACCACCATTCTTGCCAACAAAAAAGGAAAAATCACCCGGCTTGTAAAAAAACTGGACGCTTCCACATACAGTGCGGCATCCGAAGCTGCTTCCTGCGAGCAAAAGGACGGCGCACAAAAAAGAAACGACCTCGGCGCACCCGCACACAAGGGAACCGCGCTCCGCCAGCTTGCCCCCGGAACCGCCGGGCAGAACCGTAAAAAAAATTACCTCATTCCCGAAGGAACCGCAGTTCCCTTCCTTGTCCTGCTGGGCGTAATGACAAGCGACGGCAAAGTCATAAGCGCAAAATACGACAAATTCCGCCAGATAAACCGCTTTCTTGAATTCATAAATGATGTTCTGCCCGCCGTTACCGCAAAAACAAACGGACGCCCCCTCCGCATCGCAGACTTTGGCTGCGGCAAGTCATATCTGACGTTTGCCGTGCATTATTTTCTTACGCAGATAAAAAAACTTGACGTTGAGATAATCGGACTCGACCTAAAAAAGGACGTAATTGACTACTGCAACCGCATCACTCGAGAACTGAACTTGAGCGGTCTTCGCTTTGACACCGGCAACATTGACGGCTACGCATACAACCACGCACCCGATATAGTGATTACCCTGCACGCCTGCGACACCGCCACAGACTTTGCGCTTGATTACGCCGTAAAGCACGGCTGCAAGGCAATCCTAAGCGTGCCGTGCTGCCAGCACGAACTTAACGCTCAGCTCAGCCGTAAAGACGCGCCCGCCGAATTCCAGACCATCCTGCGGCACGGCATCATACGCGAACGCTTTTCCGCGCTGCTGACCGACGCGCTGCGCGCCGACTATCTGGAAAGCGCCGGATACGCCGTCCAGCTGCTGGAGTTCATAGACATTGAGCATACGCCAAAAAACATTCTTATCCGCGCCGTAAAAAAAAGCAGTGGCTCCAGGCAAAGTCCGCCGACCGCCCACCAAAGCGAAACTCAAAGCGCAGACGCAGTTACCCGCGCGCTGGGACTTACACCCACGCTCTCAACCCTGCTCAAATGACCGGTCCACGACGCAAGCCGCATGACGGTCAAAAGCTCAACGCCAAAATCATTGACCGTTAAAACAAAAAAGGATTCCGTTGAGGAATCCTTTAGCATCTCCTAGCAGAATTGAACTGCTGTTGTCGGGATGAAAACCCGATGTCCTAACCACTAGACGAAGGAGACAAAATGTAGTGTATTTATACTATTTTACGGCACTAATGTCAATAGCAGAATCCGTTTTTGCCATAAAATACACTGTGAAAAATAAAAAAAAATCGTCCGCAACGTGCAAAAACACACCTTCCTTCATCCACCCACATGCATCGCCGTTAAAAGAAAAAGCCTGACCGGTAAAAGAATGGGAAAACGGTCAGGCTTAAATAAGGAGGACTGTTTTAGCGGTCGAAACGTCGGTTGCCCAAGAAAGCAACGGATATTCCGGTCATCGGGCGCGCAGAAGTGTCATAGTATGAAAGCACTTCCTCGGCAAAGAGCTTCTCAAGTTTTTCCTGATAAGCCTTGATTTTGCCAACGTAGTTCAACGTGGACTGCGGCGTATTGTCGGCGCGCACTTTATTTGTTCCCGCATTGTACATGGCAAGTGCGGCAACCTCGTTTCCGGCAACGTTCATGCAGAAGCGCAGATGCGACATTCCGTATTTTGCGCTTACCACAGGATTGAAGAAATCCTCTTCCTTCAGCTGCGGGAACGATTTATTGTTCAGCTGGAACAAACCACGGTCTATAGACGCATTGCGGTTGCGGTTCACAGCATTCACATCATAACGGCTTTCGGTATATGCAAGGGCAAACGCAAGGGAAAGAGGAATGTCATTCTTTTCCGCCTCCTCAAGAATTGCCATTGCCGTCTCGCGGTTTCCGGTAACATGAAGGTAGAACCATTCAACCGCCGTTCTTGACGTTGGCTGACGATACAGCGCCAAGCCAGCGTCGCCATTCGTCGCCTTTTTTGAATTGAATCCGGCTTCTTCTATAAGAATATTAAAGTCTGCAATTACTTCGTTTTCAGTTTCAGAAGTTGCTTTTACAACGGGAACAGCAGAAACCTCTTCTTTTACAGGCAGAATGTTTCCGACAACCAAGGTAACCACAAGTATCAGGCTGCAAAAAATAAGTGAGTTACGGCATGAGTTTCGGAATCCAGTGTTTTCCGAGTCGTTCATTTTCTAACTCCTCTTTTTTTTATCTCGTCCGTTCGTCTTCAAGAAAACTATGACACAAGAAAAGATTTGAATCAAGAGAAATTCAAACTTTTTTTGCGAAATTTTTCATATTTTTTTGAAAACGTTTGAACATTTCGCATTTGTTACATTTTTCTGCAAAACAACTATTTTTCCGCGCCTAATACAGAACAAGCTCTGTTGCCGCAGACGAAAGCGGCACACCGGTCGCGGCAACCGCATTTTTTTGCGCAAAATACACATAATGAGAGTGCTTTACGTTCATTTCGTTGATGAACCACTGCGTGTAGCTGTTCGCGCCAAAATCCGTGTCCTTTGCCAAAAGTTCCGGGGCAATTGCAAAGCCAAGGACGCTGGTACAGTCCTTTATGCGGCGCGCAGCGTGAACCATTGCCGCAATAAACGATTCCGCTTCGTCCGCATCCTCAAGCGCCTTTGCCACCGCAGGAACGACCGCGCAGAACGCACCGGATTCCTCGCATTTTTTTAGAAACTCGCGCAGGGCGGCAAGATATTCCTCGTTATAACCGCCTTCCGAAAATTCAACGTCGCGCCAGGCAACGGTTACCAAACAAAACGCGTCCTTTGCAGGAACAGCCGCGGCAGAGCATTCCGCGCCACTCACAACAACAGGATTCTCAAGCGGAATTTCAGCACCGTCCGAAATCTTAAAAAGGCGGTTCTGCTGAACCTTTACAATCGGGTCAAATTTCATGTTTTCCTCTTTTACAGTTTGTATGATAGTACAAAAAAAAAGGGCTTTATGCACTACGTACACAAAGCCCCGCAAGGAGATTTTTATGAATGAAAACACAAAATTCTATTCAGTAAGGATTCTGATAACCTCAACCTTATCCTGAGTATTCAGAATCTGCTGGCGCTTGTCGGCACTCTTGAACAGAAGGCTTACTTCAGCAAGGAACTGAAGGTGCGGTCCCGTCTTGTTTACCGGCGACAAGGTCATAATAAAGATGCGGCATGGCTCCTGATCCAAAGAATCAAAGTCCACCGGAGTATCAGAAATGCCGATACAAGCAACAAGATCGCTTACAGCATCTGTCTTTCCGTGCGGAATTGCAATTCCGTGCTTCATGCCTGTTGACATCTTGCGTTCGCGGTCAAGTACGACTTCGCGTGCATTCGCTTTATCTGTAACTTTTCCGGCTTTTACCAGAATGTCAATCATTTCGTCAATAATTTCTTCTTTTGTAGTTCCCTTCAAGTGAAGGTTTACAGTATCGGTTGTTAATACAGTTCTCAAATCCATATTTTTAGTTTATTTACACTATGAAATTATGTCAAGAAAATTCAGTTTGTTTGAACGCAAATTTTCTGTCCCTTGGAATCGCCGGACACTGCATTCACGGCGTTTTCACGGGAAGCGTGATGTGCTATAATCGGAGCATGACAGTTGTAGAAAAATTCAGAAGCGACACCATCAGAACCATAAAGCACGAGCGTGCGGACAACAACGGCCGCTACGACGCGGAGCGGGCATGCAACGCCGTTCAGAATTTGTTTGAGCGCACCGCCGCCGCCCCAGGAAACTTAGCCCGTGCCATCGCCTTTTACTGGCGCGACGAATACATTGACCACTCCCCTGATGCACAGAACGAGCCAACCGAAGAGCATATAGACAAGCTGTGCGCCTTTCTTTCTTTTATAACTGATTCCGACGAAGACGAGGAAATTCTTTCTGTGGGCGACCTTCAGGAGCTTTCCGATGCAATTGACGATGAGGCCGAGACAATGCCGCTTGAGCAGCTTCAGACCCTGATGTCAAAACTAGTGGAGCGTGGCGCGCTTTAATTCCTGTTTTATGTGCAAAGAATTATATGCTTCCTGTAACCAATGTCCTCGAAAATGCAATGCGAACCGAACCCAAGGCAAAAGCGGCTTCTGCGGCGAAACAGACGAAGTGCGCATTGCGCTTGCATGCCTGCACTTTGGCGAAGAACCGCTGATAACCGTACACGGCGGAAGCGGAACGATTTTCCTTACTGGATGCACGTTGCGTTGCGCATTCTGCCAGAACTACCAGATTTCTCAGAACGGCATGGGAAAAGCCGTGTCGTCCGCGGAATTTTCAGAGATTTGCCTGCGCCTGCAGAACGCCGGCGCAGAAAACATAAATCTTGTTACCGGAAGCCACGCAATTCCGCGCCTTGCAGAATACATTGCCGCCGCACAAAAAGCCGGCTGCACCATCCCCTTCTGCTGGAACAGTTCTGCATACGAACGCCCTGAACTTCTGGAGCTTTTAAAGCCATACGTAAAAATCTGGCTTCCAGACCTCAAGACCCTGGACTCCACGCTGAGCAAAACGCTTTTTGATGCGGCGGACTACCCACAGGCGGCAACAACGGCAATCGACTGGATGATAAAAAATTTCCCCATGCAGCTTGAAGACAGCCCCGCCCTGCACGACTACACAAACGGCGAAGGCGAGCATTTTTGCAAGGGAACGATTAAGGAAAAAATGACCCAAGGCGTCATCGTGCGACATCTTTTTTTGCCGGGAAAATTCATGCAGACCGCCGACACGCTTGACTGGCTCAAGGAACACGCAGACGGCAAAGCCTGCATCTCGCTCATGAACCAATACACGCCCGTTCCCTTTGCAGAAGAAGAGAACCGCAACAAAAAGCGCCGGGATGCGCTGAGCGCCATAGAAAACCGCCTTGTGAGCTCCCAGGAAGACATGGATTTGCAGGATTTAATAGAAGCATATGATTTTGACTTCCTGTTCTATCAGGAGCTTAGCGACGACACCAGCTGGCTCCCGGATTTTAGCCGGGCGCAGCCGTTCAGTAACAAACTTTCAACGGTGCTGTGGCACTGGAACCACGGCTTTTTGAACTGAACGAACGATACCCCGCCACAAACGTCGGGGCATGCAAGCCTCTGCACGAATGAAAAACACATTCTCTTTTTCTCTTTTTTTTGCTTGCGTTATATACCATTCGGTATATAATAAAGCCGTGGAGCAGAATTCTAACAAGGAAAACATTCTCAACGTCGCATGCAGGCTTTTTGCATTCCGTGGGTACGATTCCGTTGGCGTTCAGGAGATTGCGGACGAGGCAGGAATAACAAAGCCTACCCTGTACTATTATTTTGGCTCAAAAGCGGGGCTGATTCAGACGCTGATTACAGAAAAGGGCGGCCTTTTAATGGAACGGCTTTCTGCGGCGTGCGAGTACCGTCATTCATTCCTTGACTCCATCACAAAAATCATCCAAGCAGAAATTGCCTTTGCGCATGAAAACCCGGACTACTTCAGGCTGCATATACTGCTTTTAAATGCGCCGGGCGGGTCAGAAAGCAATGCGCTTTACACGCCAATCCGCAAGGAAATTCATTCGCTTTTTTTGGATTTTTTTTCAAAGTCCACGGCGGAATTCGGAAACATGAAGGGCAAGGAAGAATTCTACAGCATTCTGTTTCGCAATAATCTGGTTTCAATAGCAGCAACAGTTCTTTCGGGATTTCTGAAGGATGATGAAGAGACTATTGGAAAAATTGCACATTCATTTGTATATGGAGTTGCAAGTTGAATTCGTAAGGAGGCACGGCGAATTTTTTACCAATTTAAAAAAGCCGTGGTATAATAATAAGGTATGAATACACTTGAAAAAGCAATCGGTACTTCCATTCCATTGGGAGCCATTTACACGAACAAAAAAGACGGCACCGTTATTGGTGAATATACAGATTTGCCGGAATTCGCAAAATTCTGCAAGAAGGCGGGCTTCACGCTGCTTCAGCTTTTGCCGGTAAACGACACAGGAACTCAGTCTTCGCCATATAGCGGGCTCAGCGCATTCGCCCTGCACCCCATCTACATTGACATAAAGGCTCTTCCAGGATTTTCTGAGCTTTACAAATCCGATGCCGGATTTAAAAAAGAATATGACAAGATGATAAAGGACTTCCCTTACAGTCAGGCCGGTCGCTACAAGTATCAGGGAATTCTTGATGCAAAAACTTCTTTGCTTAGAAAGCTCTATGAATCAACCGCCATTGCAAAAAATGCAGTGGCAGACGAGACTCTTGAAAAATGGATTAAGAAAAATCCGTGGATTCTAAGCTACGCCGTATATAAGAACCTCAAGGTAAAATACAATCAGGCTTCCTGGAAAGAATGGAAAAAAGAAGACCAGCTTTTGCCTGCAAAAGAAATAAAAGCCCGCTGGAACGACAAAAAACTTGCGAAAGACCATCTTTTCTTTGCCTGGTGCCAGATGGTTGCCGGCGAGCAGTTCAAGAAGGCGACGGATGCCGTAAAAAAAGCCGGAATCATCCTCAAGGGCGACATGCCGATTCTTATGAACGAAGACAGCTGCGACGCTTGGAGCGAACCGGACATTTTCAACCACAACCTTCGTGCCGGATCCCCTGTTGACGGCGAGAATCCTACAGGTCAGAACTGGGGCTTCCCAACCTACGACTGGGAAAACCTCAAGGCACGCAAATACGACTGGTGGATCAACCGCCTTAAAGTTGCCGAACAGTTCTACGGCGCATACCGCCTTGACCATATCCTTGGATTCTTCCGCATCTGGGCTATTCCTGCACGTGACACTACCGCAGTTCTTGGTCACACGGTGCCTTACGTGCCAATGCACCGCAACGACCTGCACAACATTGGTTTTGACGACGGACGAATCCGTTGGCTCAGCCAGCCTCACGTTCCTACAGGTCTTATTGAAGACATCACATGGAACCATCAGACGGCAACGGCAATCCTTTCCAAATTCATGGACAGAATCGGAAACGAAGAGCTATGGCTTTTTAAGAAGACCGTAACCGGCGACAAGGATTTTTACGAATCAGACTTGAGCGCATTCTGTGAGGGAGATGCCGCGCAGCGCTGCAAAGATGCATTGAGCCGCGCATGGCAGAACCGCTGCCTCATTGAAATCACGCCGGACAATTTCCTTCCTGTATGGACATACTACAACTCAGATTCATGGAAGTCGCTTAATGACGGCGAAAAAAACAATCTGAAAAACCTCATCGACGGAAAAGAATGGGAACAGAACAAGCTGTGGGAAACCCAGTCAGACGAAATTCTTTCCACTCTTACAAATTCCGTTAAGATGGTTCCTTGTGGAGAAGACCTTGGTGCAGAACTTCCGTGCCTTCCTCACGTTATGGAAAAGAATGGAATCCTGGGGCTGCGCGTAAACCGCTGGTGCCGCCGCTGGAAGGAAAGCGGAATGCCTTATGTTCCGCTTAACGAGATAACATATCTTTCTGTAACTACGACTTCTGTTCACGACTCAACGACTGTCCGCCAGTGGTGGCAGGAAGACCGTGGCGGAGCAAGCCTTTTCGTTCATACGAATCCTTGGGCATTTGGCGTTGACGGCTTTGATCAGGGAAGAATCAACGAAATTGCGAACGCACCGTTCACTCCGGAGATTGCAGAAGGCTACCTTAAGGGCGTTGCCGCCGCAAACAGCGTATGGATTATCAATCCGTTGCAGGACTATATGGCAATGGAAAAGAAATACTGGCTTGCAGATTCAAATGCAGAGCGCGTGAACGTTCCTGGAAGTGTAAACGACTTCAACTGGACGTACCGAATGCCGGTAACCGTAGAAGAACTTGAAGCCGACGAAACTCTGATTGCAAAAATCAAAGGTGTAGTTGGACTGCATAAATAAATACAGGTCATTGAGCCTGTCGAACCGAATGTCGCCGACGGCTAAAGACCAAAAAGGATGGATAATATGAATATTTCTTACAACGAATTTCATGTAGGACGAAAAATCCGCGAGCTCTGTAAATTTGATGAGCAGCTGTTTGCTTCAAGCGGAAATGTAATCCTTGCAAATATGCCGGCTGTGCGCAAATTTGCAGAAAAACTGAACAAGTATTTTGATTCAATCAACCAGCACGAGAAGCGTGTTTCTGCGGCATCTTTGAATGCGATGGGTCTTATAGATGAAATCTTCCATTATGTATGTATGATGTACCGCCGCGACAAAAATGCCGACGCATTCAAAACGGTGCTTGCAGAGCTGGACAACGCATACACAAAGGAAGCCGTAGACAAGCTGCTGCTTGACTTTAGCGCGGAATTCCCGCCGACAGAGGTATATCAGGGAAAACTGAGCGCCGAAGAATATCTTGCAAAGGATGCGCTGGACGCAGGAACGCAAAAAATGCGCTCAAACCGCGAGCAGACACTGGAAGAGCTTATCCTTCTGCACCTTGCAAACGAAAACCCTGCATTCAAGCCGTTTGCCGTTCTTTTTAACGACACAGAGCTTTCAAAGAATCCTCTGTACGAAAAATCATGGGCAACGATTCAAAAAACATTCCAGGGACTTCCTGTATTCGGTCCGTTCAATCACGACCTTATAAACATGCTGCGAGAGCCGGTTGTGTTCAGCCCGAACAGCCTTAAGGGACAGTTGGACTATATCCGCCAGTATTGGGCAGACCTGCTTGGTGAATTCCTCAAGCGCCTTCTTATGGGCTTGGACAGCATCACCGAGGAAGAAAAGATGGCATGGCACCCGACGAACGGCGGCGACGTAAGCATGGAAGCCTACAACTACGACAACCTTATGAAGGAATACGAACGGTTCAGTCCTGACCGGGAATGGATGCCTTGCGTTATCCTCATGGCAAAGACCGTGCTCGTTTGGCTCGACCAGCTTACAAAAAAATACAACCGTTCCATCACACGCCTTGACCAGATTCCTGATGAGGAGCTGGACACCCTTCGCGACGAAGGTTTTACTGGCTTGTGGCTCATCGGTTTGTGGAGCCGCTCTAATGCTTCAAAACGAATCAAGCAGCTGTGCGGTAACCCGGAAGCTGCGGCTTCGGCATATTCACTTTACGACTACAACATTGCAGAAAATATCGGCGGTTGGGATGCACTCTCAAATCTCCGCACACGCCTTTGGCAGCGCGGAATCCGACTCGCCTCAGACATGGTACCGAACCACACGGGTATGGACAGCCAGTGGGTTGTAAACCGCCCGGAGCTTTTTGTTCAGCGCCGAGACCCGCCAAGCTCAAGCTACACATTCAACGGCGAAAACCTTTCATGGGATCCAAATGTAGGTGTATGGCTAGAAGACCACTACTACAACCATTCAGACTGTTCCGTAGTATTCAAGCGCGTAGACTTCCGTAACGGAGACACACGCTACATCTACCACGGAAACGACGGTACAGGTATGCCTTGGAACGACACAGCTCAGATTGACTTCTTGAACCCAGAAGCCCGCGAAGCCGTTATGCAGGATATCCTTCATGTAGCACGGAACTTCCCAATCATCCGCTTTGATGCGGCAATGGTATTGGCTAAAAAATCTATCCGCCGCCTTTGGTACCCAGAGCCAGGACACGGAGGAGACATCTATTCTCGCTCTGAATCTGCCCTTACAAATCAGGAATTTGAAGCTCGTATTCCAAATGAATTTTGGCGCGAAGTTGTTGACCGAGTTGCAAAAGAAGTTCCGGACACCCTTTTACTTGCAGAAGCTTTCTGGATGATGGAAGGCTACTTTGTCCGCACATTGGGTATGCACCGCGTTTACAACTCAGCATTCATGAACATGCTCAAGAAGGAAGAAAACCAGAAGTACCGCGATTCCGTAAAGAATACAATCAAGTTTGACCCGCAAATCTTGAAGCGCTATGTAAACTTCATGAACAATCCTGATGAAGACACGGCAGTCGCTCAGTTCGGAAAGGACGACAAATACTTTGGTGTTTGTACTCTCATGATTACAATGCCTGGTCTTCCAATGTTCGGCCACGGTCAGATTGAAGGATTTGAAGAAAAGTACGGTATGGAATTCACAAAGGCATACCGCAACGAAACTCCGGACCAGAACCTTATCAACCGCCACTGGCACGATATCTTCCCTCTTATGAAAAAGCGATACGTGTTTGCCAATGTTGAGAACTTCCTTTTCTATGACGTATGGGATAACGGTCATGTAAATGAAAACATTTTTGCCTATTCAAACAGCGCCGGAAACGAATACTCGGTTGTTTTCTACAACAACAAGTATGAGCGGGCACAGGGTTGGATTAAGCAGTCATGTGAATATGCAGTAAAAGTTGGCGAAGGTGACGAAAAGCATGTTGAGATGCGCTCAAAGTCAATAAGCGAAGGTCTGAACCTGCACGCAGAAGACAACAAGTTCGTTATTTTCCGTGAGCACAGAAGCGGACTTTGGTTCGTACGCCGTAGCCGGGAAATCTGCGAGCGCGGTATGTACATCGGCTTGAACGGATTTGAATATCAGGTTTACATGGACATTCATGAAGTTGCTGACGGTGCTGACCACAAGTACCAGATTCTCTGCGACACATTGCAGGGACGCGGCTGCTACGACCTTGAGGTTGAATGGCAGGAAATTTGCTACCGAGAGCTTTACCTTCCGCTTGCAACATATGCAAACGCCGTGCTTCCGGCAGTTCACGGAATCCTGCGCCCAGCAACAGGCAAGCCGACCACCGCTTCAATCAAAAAGCAGCTTAAGGAAGTCGTTGACTCAACGGCAGCGGCAGCAACCGCATTCTATGAGACGGCAAACCGCTTTGCAGGCAGCGTAAAGCTTTCTGAACCGTCAAAGCAGCACAAGAATTTTGCAAAGCTTGCAGAATACATCCTTACGCTTGCAGCAGGAACAAAGGCAAAACCGACTGCAGACATCACAGCGGCGCTCAAAAAGGCAAAAACTCGAGATGCATATCTTGAAACGCTCTTTGGAACTGACACAAACCTTGCGGAGCAGCTTGTTTGCGTGGCAATGGTAAAAGAATATGCAGAAGCAGGTCTTGCAGAAACTTGGGCATTCGCGCGTAAGTTCACGGAATTCCTCAACTCCAATGGAATCAACTTGGGCGACAGCTACAACAACATCAATCGCCTGCTCGTGCTTGCAAAGAGCGCAAAGGCAGAGTCATTCGCCAAGGACGAAAAGAAAGCCCTGTACGAGCTCACATCGCTTCTTTGCGAAAGCCCATATGCGCGCGCACTTACCGGCGCAAACAGCTTTAATGGTGTGGTTTGGTTCAACAAGGAAACCTCTGACTGGACCCTTGCACACGCCTTTGCACTTGCATTGCTTGATGACAAAAACGAGGCAGAAACGCTTGCGGCATTCCAAGATGTGGTTAAGGCAAAGGACAAGGCTGAATACAAATGTGAGGAATGGGTAAAACCGTTCGCACCAAAGGTTGCAAAAAAAGCAGCAGCAGGCTCAAATGCCAAAAAGACAGCTTCTACACGCTCAACCACCGCTGGCAAAAAGTCAACCGCTGAAAAAGCAACCAGCAAAAAGCCGGCCGCTAAGAAAGCGAAGAAATAATCTTTCTTAATTCTTCAACGGTCTTGATTTTTGGAATCCCTGCGCCAAACGGTTGCAGGGATTTTTTTATGCTTTCCGGCATTTCGGGCGTTTCGCCCACCGTGCGCCGCACGAATTCCGCAGAAAGCGAAGGATGGTCACGCTCAATAAGCACGGTAGCCGCCTCGTCACCACGATCCGCGCCGCCGCTTTTTGCCGCCGCATACGCTCTCGCCGTGTGCATGTCTGCATACAAGCCGTACTTAACGAACAGTTCCTTTGCGGCAGCCTCAACCTGCTTTTCTGTTACGGGAACAGGAAAAATAAAATGGCGCATCATCAGCTGGTTCGTGCTGAAAATATCCTCAAGGCGCTCCAGATTGGAAGCCTGTGATGGGTCGGCAGAATCACGCTCTCCGAGCGGAACTAAAGAATCCAGAATGAGCGGATTTCCTACGGAATCAACGGCAAGCGCCTGCTTTGCGGGAATAACAAAGCCGTTCAATGGCAGCGCAAACTGCCATGCGTACAGCCCCGCAACAACATTGCTGTAATTGCCCGCGGCAAGCGCATAGATTATATCGCTGTGAACCTTATTTTTTATGCGCGAAAAAGCAAATGGATAGAAGAACGCCTGCGGCAAAAGCCGCCCTATGTTCACCGTGTTGGCAAGCGTAAGGCAGTTGGCGCGCACAAAAGCCGAATCCTTAAAAACGGAGCGCACAAGCGCATTGCAGTCGTCAGCAGTACCTTCCACCTCAATCGGATAGATGTTTCCGCCGTTCCAGACCAAATCGCTTTCTTCAAGTCCGCGCACCGTACCAGCAGGATACACGATTACCGCCTTTATATTCTTCTTTCCGCGCATTGCAACGGCAAGGCTCGCTCCCAGTTCTCCTGTGGACATATCAAGAAAAACTGCATGACCGCCCTTCAGCTGAAGCGTTGTTTCCAAAAAAGACACAAGGTAGGAAATTCCAAAATCACGGTGGAGTCCAGTCGGTCCATGCGTCAGCTCAAGCAAAAAAAGCTTTTCATCAAGCTGCTTTATTTCGGGCGAAAAAGGAAACGCCCGCGTAACTATAGTCTCACAAATAATCGGAGAAAATTCGTCCTTTATAAAAGCGGAAGTAAGAGAACCTGCAATTGAATTGAAAGACGTGTCTTCGTCAGTATACAGAAGCCATCGGCGTAAATCTTCGGTCTCACATGGAATATACATTCCGCCGTCTTCGGGAAGACATTCCAACACTGCCTGCGTAATCCCCACGGACAAAGATTTGTTGCGTGTGCTTGTAAATTTCATAGTCCGCAAAGTATAACACATTCGCGCCGCAAGTTTCTATAGCGGCAAAATAGGTTTTTGTGCATAATAGGAATATGAATAAAGAAATTTCTCCTGCGCAGAATATCATTGAAAACGTCTGCAAGATAAAAAAAGATGAGAAAGTGCTGATTATCGCAAACCCAAGCACAGCAAGCATAGCACAAAGACTGTACGAGGCGGCAAATGACGCGGGCGCGCGCACATCGCTCATCTATCAGAACGCAAAAACTTCGTTTGATAATGCGGAAAACACAGTTCTGGCGGCAATCGCCTCAAATCCTGACGTATGCTTTTCCATTTCAGAAATAAAGCTGGGCAAAGACCCCGTGGGAACTGCAACCCCCTACATCACAAAAAGCGGCGAAACCTTTACGCACATCTTTGACTTTTTGCTTGAGGGCAAAAAATCGATGCGCGGCGTATGGACGCCCGGCTTAACGGAAGACATGTTCAACCGCACGGTAAACATTGACTACGAGCTACTGGGCAAAAACTGCCGCCGTCTGTGCGAACTCTTCAAAAACGTGGTAAGCGTGCAGGTAACGGCTCCCGGCGGCACGAACATTACTGTTCCCGTATTTGAGCGCGACCTTTTATGCGATGACGGCGACTTTTCAAAGCCAGGAAGCGGCGGAAACATTCCGGCGGGAGAAGTGTTCATAAGCCCGCTGGTAGGAAAAAGCGAGGGCATTATCGTATACGACGGCTCCATGACGTTCAGCGACGGAGATTCAATATTGAGCACACCAATTACCTGCCGCGTAGAGCACGGCTTTGTCAGCGACATAACCGGCGGCGCGGAAGCAAAACGGCTTTTAAAAACCATAACGGAAGCCGAAGAACGCTCGCTTGCGTACGAGGCTTCGGGCAAGCTGCCGCTTGGTCAGGGGCAAGTGTACCGCAGGAACGCGCGCAACATAGGCGAGCTGGGAATTGGCTTGAATCCCGCGGCGCAAATAACCGGCAACATGCTTGAGGACGAAAAGGCATTCACCACCTGCCATTTTGCCATCGGCGAAAACTACGACAACGACGCGCCAAGCCTTATTCACTTGGACGGCATTGTGCGTAAGCCGACCATCACGCTTACCTACGACGACGGCTCCACAAAGACAATCCTGTCTGACGGGAATCTGACGATTTAGGCAAGTTCCAGGCTTTTTTACCTTCCGCACGAGCTTCGGTACCCATCTGCATAGCGCAGCATTAAACCTTGACGGCGTTTCTGCCGATACTCTAAGCGGAAGGTTATTCATGAAAAAACCAATTGCGCTCATAATAGATTTTCTTATACTGCTTGGAGCGGGGCTTGCCACCGGACTTTTTATCTACACGCAGTATTTTAACTCAATCAGCCTTGTTGCAGGCAGAAGCTCGCAGTTTTCTTCAGAAATCATCATCTATGGAATTTTTGAGACGCTTCCCATCATCTTTGCGCTTATTCCCATGGGAATCATGTTCTACGTCATACGGCACCGCAAAAATCCCCGCGCAAGTTTTGCAACGTTCAGCATTCTGTGCGTGCTTTTGTGGTTTTTGCTCTTTCCTATGTCGCTAATATTCCGCGCCAATGTCTACAAAACAATCACGTCAATAGAAGCCCTTGAGGAAAAACAGAATTTGAGCGGCGGGTATTTTCGCAACATAAACAACGTAACCTACTATTTTATAGAGGACGAACGCAACGATACGGCAAACGTGCTGAACCTGTACGACAAGTCGAATCCCAATGCGTACGCAACCAACGAGCAAATCTATCTTTTTGACAAATACAAATCCTCGGTCTCAAGCGAAAAATTCCACGACCCAATCGTAAAGGATTCCATGATTGATTTTCCGTTCCACATCACGGACATATTCAATTCGTTCCGGCTGCGCGCCATTTCTGCATGGAGCAACGGCATTCTTGCATGGCTTTGCTTTTGTTCGGTCGGTCTTACGCTGTGCAGTCTGTATGCGCTCATCCGCCTAAGCTCGTGGAAGCTCATCAATTCCGTGTGGATTCTGCTTGGCACGCTCATCATCTTATGGTTCAACTATTTTTATTTTCTTCCGGTAAGCAGCTTCTGGCGGCAGACGGTTACGGAATTCTTCTATTCGCCCGGAAAAATCAACTTTTTTACCCGGAACAACATAGAACTTCCTCTTTTGATTATAAACTGCGCTTTTGGCGTCGCATTTACGGCAATCGGCATAGTAACCGGCGCCACGATGAGACACAAACAGTAGGAGAGAAAAATGAAAATCAAGCAGATTCACATCGTTTCACTCAGTTTTATTGTTTTTTGTTTTCTTCTGTGCCTTGCCTACAGCCTGACGCTGCTTCCGCTTCCGGTTCTTATTGCCTCTACAGAACGAAAATATCGGCTGCTCTGCTGCGCGTCAAATTTCATCATCATTCTGCCCGCCGTTTTTTTTACGAGTGCGCTTATTGGCTGGGCAATTGATTTTGGCGCTCATCCAGAAAACAGCCGGCTCCGCTTTTCTGCGGCAATGTTCGGTCGGCTCCGCACCGTTTTTATAAATGCGCTTATTTTTGTGGCGATGCTTACGTTCGCTCAGGAACTTGTTCGCCCGCGCATAGAGACTGCAAAAAAATCTCTTGAGGAACTTCCGCCGCTCATGGCTGAATATCAGGCTTCCGCAGTAAACGCCTTTGCAAACCAGCGCTTTGAGGAAGCGTTTAAATATGCGCGGCTTGCTTCTGCAATTGAGCCTGACAACCCAGAAAACAAGCTGCTTCTATACAAAACGGAAGCGCAGGTAAACGAAACGAACACGATGACGCATTCCATTGTGCAGACGATGAACGTGCTTACCTTTGGCGACAGTTCCTTTGGCATTCCCAAAGAAAAAACGCCCGTTCCGCTAGAGCCGTTTGAGTCGTTCAAACTGTTCCAGACGGCTCAAAAATGCTATGCAGAGGAAGACTGGTTTGGTGCGCATTATTATTCGCAGTCGGCATTAAAAAGCGCAAACGAAAAGGACGTGAACATTACGGAATACAAGCTGCTTGCCGCCGACGCATGGAACAAGCTGAACCAAGCGCGCGGATACACAAAAAACAGCGAGCAGAACATTTTTGAAAAAAAATACGAAGGCTACGTGGCGCTTATAAACGGCGACATTCTTCGCGCCTACTACATTTTTAACACGCTGTCACACCAGTCCAAGGTTTTGAGCATGGATTCAGACGTGGAGCGCTATCTTAAAATCTCCAAAACCGCGCTTGAAAACCAGTATTTTTACAATGATGAGACGTTCAACCTCAAGGGCTTTGAGACGGCGAACAACGTATATTTTAAAGTGCAGAATCCGCTGAACGGAACGACCGATGTGTTCTACATAAAGGGCGTTACGTCCACCGGCAAAGCCGCCAACATGATTCAGTATCTGCGTGGGCTGACGGCAATCCATCTTTCGCCGGAAGGGGAATACCTTTCGGGAATCTACGTGCCGTACGCAAAAATGAAAAACATTGAGACGCGATTTCTTGACGAAGAGACGCGTGCGGCATTCGCGCTGGACAAAAGCGTGCGCACCATTCCCTATATCCAGCTGAATTCAATCGACCGGAATCTTGAGGGGTTTTTCTACCGCCCGGTAAACATCGGCGGTTCCGAAGAAAATTCCTACGGCGGCTACATGATTCTACCGATTCCGTATTCCGACTTTAACTACATAAAGGAAGCGTCCAAGGGTGCGTCCGCAATGCAGCTTGCCTCGCTCCTGAGCTTTTATGAAAAAGCAGAAAAATACGGCTTTTCTGGCGAGATTTTCTGCCATTCTCTGATGAACCGGCTTCTTTCGCCTCTGTACACGCTGATTGTATTCGTCGCGCTTGCCCTTACCGCATGGAACTGCCGCATGAACGAGAACGCAATCTTTAAATTCCATTGGATTTACATTTTTCCGTTGCTGAGCGTGCTGTTCGTGCTGTTCAAGCTTACGATGGACAGTCTTTTCCGCCTGATAAACTTAAGCATTCTGGGTTATTGCGGAACGGAATATTCGCTTGTTGCGGCGCTGGCTCTGTACACGCTGTTCCTGTTTATGACGAGCCTGGCATTCCTTTCAAAAAACAACAGCGGAGACTGGTAGATGAACGCGCAGACGGAGGACAAACGGAACAAAAGTGCCGTGGCGCGTTTATTGGGCGTGCTTCGCGTCCTGCGCCCGCTTGATGCGCTTATTTTGTGCGCCTGCATTTTTTTTGGAATCCTGTTCATCCGCCGCGGACTTACCGTGCAGGGCGACAGAATCATTGTGGAAGCCGACGGAACCAGCTACGAATATTCCCTGCAAAAGGACGGCACATACCACGTGCAGGGCGCGCTTGGCGACACCATTTTTGAGGTAAAAAACGGTGCCGTTCACATCATAGATTCGCCCTGCCAAAACAAGTTGTGCGTGCATCAGGGCTGGTCGTCGCCGTTAGTGTGCCTTCCGAACAAGGTTATCATAACAATAGAAAATTACGGAGATTTTGATGCCGTTTCAGAATGAAGAAAAACAGCGCGTCGCCTATTTATGCGCGCTCACCTTGCTTTTTTCCTACGCCGAAATGCTGCTTCCGCGGGTCGTGCCGTTTTTTCGTCTGGGGCTGGCAAACACCGTCATCCTGCTTGCACTGAACATGAGAGTCGCGCCATTCCTGCTGCTTACCGTCATAAAGGCGGTTGCGGCAAGCCTTATGGCGGGAACGCTCTTTTCGCCATTCCTGCTTATCTCGCTGGCGCAATCAAGCGCAAGCGGAATCGTCATGTACGCGCTTTTTTACGCAAACAGGCAATGCAAAGGAAAGCTTTTGAGCGTCTACGGAATTTCGGCGGCGGGTTCTGCGCTCAGCGCCATCGTACAGATTGCACTGAGCAGCCTATACCTTGGAAGCGGAACGCAGGCGCTGCTTGGTCCCATGCTGCTTTTTAACACGACAAGCGGAATTCTTACGGCGTTCCTAAGCACATCGCTCTGCATTCCGCAAAAAACGCCATTGCTTTTGCAGGAAAGCGAAAAACCCGCGGCTGACGGCAAAGATTGGGAAGCAGCCCCCAGAACGCGTGCTAGTCGTCCGCATAAAACGATAGTTGCGGCGCTCGCCGTTCTTTTATTTGCTGCCGCCGTTTTTTTTATAAAGCCTATTCCCGCACTGTGCGCGGCGCTTTTTCTTTCTTTGCTCGCGCAAAAAATAATCGGCCGAAGAATCATGTTTTTGCCGCATCTTTCGCTATGGCTGTTCGTCATAATCTCAAGTCTGCTGGTTCCCGGCGGCAAAGTACTTTTTTCTGTATGGAATTTTTCGATAACGCAGGACGCGCTGCTGGCGGGAATTCAAAAAGCGCTGCGGCTTTCATGCGTAAGCGCGCTCAGTCAGTGCGCGGCAGGGCTAAAGCCTTCGGAGCAGAGTCTTGTGGGCTCCGCGCTTGGCTATTACCGAGGACTGAGCCGCGTCTTTTGCGCAACCAGCGGAACCGTCCTCAAAAAAACGCGTGCCGCCCTGAGCGCCACGGAACTGTAGCGCTAGCGTTCAACAACCACCACGTCGGCAAACGGTGCAAGCACACGAAGCATTCCTGTAAGTCCTGACGTGTATAAAAATCGTCCATCCTTTGTTATAAACACCGCGTCAAATTGCTCGCCGTTCTTATTGCTCCGCCAAAAGTCGCAGGCTTTTTTGCTGCCCATAACAAAAAGCGCCGTGCTCAGCGCATCACCATATACACCGCGGGAAGTAACCACGGTAACGCTGGTCAAATCGTTTTCTACCGGGCGACCGGTCGTTCCGTCAAAAATGTGGATATAGTTTTTTCCGTCATCAGCAGTAAAAAAACGCTCGTAGCCGCCGCTTGTGATGACCGCGGAATCTCGCACACGTAGCGCCGCCACAGCAGAACCGCCGTCAGGATTTTTTATTCCGATTGTCCAATCTGAGCCGTCCGGTTTTGCGCCAAGCACCTGAACATTCCCGCCCAAATCAAGCAATGCAGACTGAATTCCGTTAGCGCGCAAAACGGAAAGCGCTTCGTCACCCGCAAACCCCTTGCCAATCGCACCAAAATCAAGCTGTATGCCGGGCGCACAATAAATGCCAAAGCCGCCCTGCTCCAATGCCCGCACACGGATTTTATTGTAGTCTATGGTCTGCAAAAGTCCACTCAACTCCTCATCAGAAGGAACACGGTAGTTGCCGGTGGTAAAGCCCCACGCCCTTGTTACCGCAAAAAGAGCAGGATTCAGTGCGCCGCCAGTTTGCTCCGCCATAAAAAGCGCATATTCCGCAAGATGCGCCGTCTCTTCATGAACGGCAAAAAAAACGTCTGTTGCGCCGTCAGCGTTTTCTTCATTCTTCTGCCGCAGGCTGCGCTCATTCAGCATAAAAATATCACTGTTTTCGTCCGTCGTAGAAAGATAGGATTCCAACGTCTTTACGCGCGCCTTAACAGCCGCATTCGCCCGCGCTGCACCGCGCCCATACACTTGAACCGTCATGAACGTGTTCATCGCCTCAAAGGAGCTTATATCCCGCGTCGCCCCACAGGAAACCGTCAGAATACATGCAAAAAACAGGCTCAGCGCCATGCAAAACAATTTTTTCATGTCAGAAGTATGCTTTATTTTACAGTTTATGGGAACAGAATTTTTTTTCATTGTTGAAAAAGATTCTCAATTACTTCATTGGATTTTTCCCACGGTTTTACTATGTTTAAACCGCTGATTTTTTTCGGCACATTTCAAAAAAAAGGAGCTTTTATGAAAAAAGTAATTCTTAAATACTGGGGGGGGGCATTGATTACCCTCGCTCTTTCACTCGGCTTCGTAAGCTGCACAAGCGACAGCGACGATGATGATCCAGCATACGTGTATGCGTTGCTGAACGTTCCATTTGAAAAATTCTTTGCAAATGAAACGACGGGCGGAGATTTTGACGCTTATACTTCTGCAACTCAGAAGGCTGCAAACGGAGCCATGAGCTACGGAACATATTACAAGGAAGGCGAAACCCTTGCAGATTCAGTTACACAGGGTATCATCACACCTGTAAAAATTACAAAATCTGCATTGGAATCTTTGGGCGGAACTGAGGTTACCGACGAATCACCTTCATTCGATATTACAATTACAGGAAGAGGTGCAAGCACAATCCGCTACAGCGGAAAGCAGAACCTTTTTAAAAGCGCTGACTACAGCTACTACATTCTTTCTGAAGAACCTGCGTACTATAAGGAAGCAAGCGTAAGCGGAAGCACAGTTACATTCGGAAAAATCAAGGGTGAGGCAACAAATATCGGCACCATTTATGTAACTCAGAAAGCCGGAGAGCAGCACCACGACTTTTCTCCATGCATCGGCTTGTACACTGCTCAAGGAACAGTGGAAGAAAACGCAATAAGCATTACCGTTAAAACATTGGAGGCTTTTGAGGGCGGAGACACCGCACAAACAGTTACAACAGCCGAAGACGGAACAGAAACCCTTGAAGACAAAGTTCTTGGTGAGCTTAAGGCAATCATTGCAACCGACTTAGACGGAAATGAATACGGGCTTACTACCCTTTCAAACTTCTTCTGGGGCAAAAAACAGCTTGGATTCAAGGCACCTGCATCAGAGGACGCAGAAAAGAACTACTACCCTCAGCACGCCTTGGTCGGAAAAACCGTTACAAAGCTCACCTTTGTTACAGAAGGCGGCATTTACTACTCAGAAAGCCTCATAAGTGGAACAGCCGTTACCGACAGCGAAACAAAGGTCGTTACATTCACACCAAATGCAGACACAACATTTGTCATTGAGAACATACAGGCTCAGTAATTAAAAAAAGCGCGGATTGCGTCCTGCATTGCCGGCTCGCCCCCACGTATAAGCGGAGCAATAAAGGGGCGGGCGGCAATGCATTTTTTTACGCCAAGCGTAAGCGCCGCCTGAACGTCCCGCGTTTTTCTGATGCCGCCGTCAACCCATAGCTCGCCGCACACGTCGGTAAGACGCGCACTGTTTGCGGCAAGAAATTCTGCGGTGCTGCATTCGGCAGTCTCAACACGCCCGCCGTGGTTTGACACAACAATAATGTCCGGCAAAACGCGGCGGCACAGCTCAATGTCATCGGGAGTAAACACGCCTTTTATTATAAGCGGAAGCCCGCTCTTATGGCGGAATTCACTTAACTGCGCCTCGGTCTTGCGCTCCAAGCTCACCTGATTCCGCATTGTAACGATATTATACGCGTCAATATCCATTCCAACGGCAACAGCCGCGCCGCGCACCCATTCCAAGCGCTCAAAAAGCTTTTCGTCAGGATATGGCTTTAAAAAAAAGTACGCCGACGCGTTAAGTTCCCTTACCGCAGAAAGTCCCAGCATGAGCTTTTCGTCAGGAGCGCCGTCGCCAACGCACAGTGCAATTCCTTCCTTTTTTGCCGCAGAAAAATACGGTAAATAAAAATCTGCCTCGTTTGCATAGCCAATATTCTGTACCGCACCAGTTACCGGCGCAATGCCCAAATGCTCAGGCAGCACAGGCACATCGTCCGCAGGGAGCGCGTCCCAGGCGGCGCAGTTCAGCAAAAAATTACGGCTCTGCCACACGCCGCCCATGCCCGGAAGCTGACCAATGCAACCACGCCCCAGACACTGCGCGCACGCACGGCATTTGAATTCAGAATCAGTCGCCAAAGCAAAGTCCAACCGCGCGTCCCTGCGCAATAAGCGGGTCATCAACAGGAATGTTCCGCACCTTGCCAGCACAGGTGTCAAGCGGAACGCCGACAATCTTATTGTCCTTCATGGCAACCAGCTGACCAAATTCACCACGGGCAAGCATGTCTGCCGCCGCTGCACCAAACTGCGTTGCAAGCACGCGGTCATACGGACTTGGCGTTCCACCGCGCTGCAAATAGCCCAGCACCGTAACGCGGCTTTCAAGCCCGGTGGCTTCCTCAAGCTCCTTGGCAACACGATAGCCGATTGACTGCGGCATGCTAGCCCGCGCCTTCTTAAATTCCTTTTTGCTCAACTTCGCTTCTTCGGTAGAAAGCGCGCCCTCGGCAACAACCACAATGGAAAATTCCTTGCCGGCATCACGGCGGGCAAGCACATTCTTTGCCACCTTTTTAATGTCATACGGAATTTCAGGAAGCAGGCACACATCACCGCCGCCCGCAATTGCAGAATACAAGCCCAGCCAGCCAGCCTTATGCCCCATCACCTCAACGACCATGACGCGGCTGTGGCTGTGCGCCGTGGTGTGAATGCGGTCTATTGCCTCCGTGGCAACGTCAACCGCCGTATGAAAGCCAAACGTTACATCTGTTCCTACAATATCGTTATCAATCGTCTTTGGAAGCCCTATGACGTTCAGTCCTTCCTGTGCAAGCAGGCTGCCCGTTGTGTTCGTGCCGTTTCCGCCAAGCACAACAAGCGCGTCCAACTTCCATTTCTTGTAATTCTTTTTTATCGCCTCAATCGGAAGCAGTCCTGTGTCCGGGTTTGGTTCCGGATTCTTGAACGGCTTTTCTCGCGAAGTTCCCAAAAAAGTTCCCCCCCGCGTAATAATTCCCGAAATCATCTCCGGCGTAATCTGAATGCAGTCGCCGTTTATAAGTCCGCGGTAACCGTTTCGTATGCCGATAACCTTCATGCCGTAGTTGTTGATTGCAGAACGACACACACCGCGAATTGCCGCATTAAGCCCCGGAGCATCGCCTCCGGAAGTCAAAATACCGATTGTTTTTACTGCTGTCTTTTTCATACCTGCAATTATACTCTCAAATGTCATAAATAAGAACAAAAATTTTTACGAATCGGCATTTTAAGTATATAATAGTAGAAGGTCGTTGATATGTCTGTCTCACAAGTTTTAAACAACATCTCGGATTCTTTCTTTGCAAATGAGCATGATAAAATCATGTATTTTTCCATGCCAAAAGAGCTTATGTACAACCTTCCTGACGAAATTACCCGCAGAACGCACATAATCGATCTTGCCACGGAATTCAATCCTCTCGCTCCGTTCTGCGACATCCTTTTGCACTGCAAGCCCACAAAGGAAGCCATTCACCAGCACGCATATTCCGTTCAAGAGCCAACGCTGCAATCTTTTTTTGCAAACGGAATTGCAGACGAGCGCTACGACCTTATCATCTGCAATGAGATTGACTATGAAAAGCACCGAATGCAAGCCACTCTGCTTGAGCTTATGCGCCAGTTCTGCACGGAATATTTTCTTATTCTGAACGCGCATCTTATGTCCAAGGGCGCAATTGAATTTTTGAGCAAGTTGGTTTGCACCGAATTTCCGGGAAAAATCATTTTTTGCTTTGACAGCGAACGCATTGAAACCGCGGAATCTTTTTTGGACAATTTTTATCAGACCATCGAAAACCACAAGAATTTCTTTGACATAACGGAATACGAAGCCGGCGAGCCGCATTCCCACGAGCAAAAGGACGTGCCACCGCTTACGTTTGACACAATTTTTCGCCCGCTGCACAACTGCCGCCTTATGGTAACGCCCACACAAGGCGTCTCCTTGTGCCGTCGTTTTGAACCGCTGCTTCAGAGCATTCCATTGACCAAGGACGAGCTGCATCGCATTTATTTTGAAATCGCGCTTCTCTACTATTATTCCCACAACTACGACAATGTTCCCTACTATTTAGACAAAATAACCCGCGAGCAGAACGACGACGAGCTGACCATTCTTTCGCTCATCTGCTATTTATATTAAGCCCCTTGTCAAGACAAAAATTTTATAAAAACTCGGATTTAAGCTGC
>CAKZZR010000100.1 GCA_937885475.1 uncultured Treponema sp. | reverse complement strand
GATCTGTATAATAGCATTTTGATTAAAAAGTGTCAATAGACTTTTCGCAAATTTTATATTTTTTTTCAAACTTTTACTTGTCAGCCTTCTTAATCCTGATATCCGTAAGCGCACAAAGATCGCCGGTAAGGGCAGCATAAACCTCTTCGCTTCCGTCAAGAATCAAGGTTTCGTTTTCAACGTAGATACCAAGATTTTCTGTCGTAAGGTGCAGACGGTTTCCATTGCGCATAAAATTGACGGTGCACTCAAAACCCTCTTTATTCTCATCTTTCCAAGTTGACCAGTCGCCAAAAGAATCGCTTTTGCGCATGGTAAAATGGTTTTCGGCAAAGTCATTAGAGCCGTTATCCTCTCCGTTCAGTTTTATAAATGCATATTCCTTATAGCCCTTTCCCCCGACTGTCTTATCATCAGAATAATAAAGAATGATGTAAGGACAATGCCATACAAGATTTGCTTCTGGAAGGGACTTAGTATAAAAGGTAACGTGTACACAGTCGTCAATCTTAATTCCTTCTGAATACGCTGAGCGTGTTCCGTTAATCTGAACATTTGGAATGTCTGATTCAAGGCGGTCTATGTAGCTGATTGGATCTGCTATGCGCGGAATTTCATTTTCACCAATCTGATTTTCTGCCACTTCCGTCGCAATGCCTGTAATCCGGCAATTTTCGCCTGTAAGCCCAATATAAACTGATTTTGACACATCCTGTAGAGCAATAATCGCTTCTACAAACTTTGAGGCGCACTCCATAGTAACCAAAACATGATCATCGTACCGTGCCGCCGTAATTTTATAAGCATTTTCAGAAAGATGTGGCTTACCTTCCTTTACGTGAACCTCCATATTTCTGGCACCCGTACTTATGCTGTGTCCGTCAAACCAAAGCTCGCCGTATTCCAGATAGTGATAGGCATCAATCGTTTTTTGATGTGAATGGGCATGGCGATCATAGGAATCAAAAAGGACTACAGACGGCATACTGAATTTTGCTTCCCCGTCCAAGGAATCTGCGGTAAAGGTAATTGCAGTAAAATTGCGCATGATTGGAATTCCGAGGCTGACATGCTCGCGGTAATCCTTGCAAATAAGCTCAGTCTCTAATTTTTCTGCATTTTCTGATGAGTTTTTATTGGTTTCGGAATCAATAAGCTGAACCATGATATTTGCAAATTTAGGGTCATATTTTGAACCGGCTTCCTTTATAAATTCCTCGCGGATAACAGGGGACGGAACAGTTTTTTTGTTTTTTGAGCCGACGCTCATAGAAGCATAAGAGGCGGCAACACCTACAATTCTGGAGATTTCGGGAATCTGCTCCCCTTTGAGCGCAGAAGGATAGCCCGTGCCGTCATAATGCTCATGCACGTAAAGCGCACCGTGGCTTAAATAAGGATATTCCTTTATATTTGAAAGAATTTCCGCACTCAAAACAGGAATATTTTTTATAATCTTTTGTTCTTCGGCAGTAAGGTTTTCAGTTTTTCCAATAAGCTTATCAGGAAGGCTCGCAAAGCCCGCATTATGAAGGAAGGCAGTGTAATAAACCTTATCACAATCATCCTCGGACATTCCGCTTGCTTGCGCAATTTTTCTTGCGAACCTTGCAGTAACCTCAGAGATGCCTCTTGCAGACCCCTCCCGTCTTTCCATCGCAGAAACAAAGGTGTCTATAGTCTGATTGAAAAGCCTTTTCATTATCTTTTGCTCTTCTTTTAATGACTCAATTTCCTGGCTATGTACGCGCATAACCTCATCATTTATATCAAGATAAGTGAAGATGTAAAGCGATACAGAGACAAGCACCATCGCCATGTTTACTATTGAAAGCCCATAGGCAAAAATCTGGATTATTCCCACAACAATAGGAACAAAAATATAAAGCACTAATGAAAGGTAGATGTAAAAGCTAAAATATTTGCGGTACTTGTGGATGACCAAAAATTGAATAATAGGACAGAGAACCGGTATAAAATACGCGATAAGAAAGCCACGTCCCCGGTGGTAGACGTTGTTTGAATCAAAGGAATAATAAAGCCCCGTAAAAACCGTTACGACTGCAAGAATCATACCTATTGCAGAGGCAATTCCCACAAAGCTCAAAAGACCCGGAATTGAAGTTACCTTTGCCTCACGGGAAAGCAAATCAAGAATATAGAGGTTAAACCAAAAAACAATGGCGGAGGTAAGGAAGAACACCATAAAATTTGAAAGGCGCACCATAACGTAGCCTGTGGCACTCGGATTTCCGGAATAGATATATGCAAAGCGGTCAAAGCCCAAAAGCAGAACCGCAATAATCTCCATACCAGTTAAAATCCACTTTCGCTTGCGGGGAAGGAAGCGCGTAAGAAGCATAAGCACAGCCATCATAAGGCAGATGGCACAAAGAGCAAGCATTATATCCAACTGGTGATTTCTTATAAAACTATACATTCTAAACTCCGTAACCTACCCTTTTAAGTCCTGTTCTGGCTTTGCCTCAGAAAGCCTTCCGAGCTTTTGTTTGAAGTTTCTGTACTCGCTCAAAAGCTTTTCTGTATTCGCGCTAATAAAAATTCTATCATCTGATTTGCAGGCTTCCTCCATTTTTGCGGCAAAATCAAACAAATAACGAAAACGG
>CAKZZR010000099.1 GCA_937885475.1 uncultured Treponema sp. | reverse complement strand
GAAGGAACGGTTTGCCGCCCCCGCTTTGCGCGTGATGAGTAAAGAAAGAAAAAATGGTCGGATTATTTTTGGTAGACGTTGCGTCCGGCGATAAACACGCCTTTTACCATGCCGGTAAGAACCTTGCCGTCAAATGGGGTTGCCTTGCCCTTGCTGCAAAAGAGGCGGTTGTCTACCGTCCATTGTTCATTTGGGTCGACAAGAGTGAGGTCGGCATCGTAGCCGTTTTTTAACAGCCCTTTGCTGAGCTTTAGGATGCGGGCAGGATTTGCAGACATGAGTGCGGAAAGACGGCGCGCGCTTATCTGACCTTCTTTTACAAGAACCGTGTTGCAGACTCCGTAGCTTGTTTCTATGCCAGTAAAGCCAGGTGCGCCCTTTGCCTTGTCTTCAAGCGTGTGAGGAGCATGGTCCGTGGCGATGCAGTCTACGGTGCCGTCGCGAATGGCATCGATTATGCAGAGACGGTCGTCTTCGCTGCGGAGCGGGGGATTTACCAGCGCGCGGATGTTCGGTTCTTCTGTGCCGGTAAGCGCTATGTGATGCGGCGTTACCTCGCACGTTACTGAAAAGCCATTTTCTATGGCTGGAAGCGGCACGAACTGCCTGTCCTCAAGGCGGGCATCGTTGGCGGCATCTGCCATGTCCGTATAGAAGTCGGCGACTTCATCTGCAAGACGCTGCTTTGCGCGTCGAATGGCATCAATCGCGCCCATCGTGCTTACATGGCACATGTGAACGTGGCAGCCAGCCTCGCGGGCAAGCGCTATGTTGCGCTCCGTGCAGATGTCCTCAGCCGCAGTAAGAAGCGCGTTGGCTTCGGTAAGGGAATCGTCAATTTCTTCCATAACTTCAGGGGGAACGTCATCAATGCCAGAGGCACAGAACTCGCCCGCAGAACCAGCAGCGCCCGCCTTAACAGAACCGCCGTCCTGGCTGCCAGCAAAAGATGAGCCGCCCCACGCCGGAAGATGGAATTTTTCCATCAATTCAAGCGCACGCATGCGGAATGGACGAGCAGCGGCAGCAAGCTCAGGATCCTCGCAGTGGCAGGAAACGATAAGCCCTCGCGCTGCCGCGAGCGTCATTCCGCCCAACATGACAGCGATGGAGGCAACCTCATGACCATCCTCAGTTATGAGCGGAATTTCCTCGCGGTTCAGCTCCTCAAGATGCCGTATGGACTTTCCCTCAAAATTTTCTGTAATGCTTACGGACTGGAACAGATTTGCAAGCCCCAGCGCCGCGCCACGCCGCTTTATTTCCAGCGCGGCATAAGCTGAGGAAACGACGGGGCTCGTATTTGGCATGGCAACGACGGTTCCGTAACCGCCGGCAATCGCCGCATGAAGCCCACTGTTCAGGTCTTCCTTTTGCGTAAGCCCCGGGTCGCGCAAATGCACATGCATATCTATAAAAGCAGGCGTAAGCGTAAGCGAATGCGCGTCAAACACCGTAAGGTTCACGTTGCCGTCAAAGCCGTCTTCAGAAAGCACGGCCTCTGCCATGTGCCGCACCGTAGCCGCGTCAGTAAAATAGCCTTGGAACACGGCGCGAATTTTTCCCTCAAGCGCAAGCAGCGCGCCAGGGCAGTCCATGGATTCGTCCAAAAGGCGGCAATTATAGATAAGCAGTGCATTCGTCATATCAAAATCCTTAAAAATAAAATGCGCTCAAAAGCGTTACGTTCCCAAGTTCTAATTAGCTTGAACCGAAATTCCCGGCTCTCCCGCGCGGTACAATGTGTCGCAGTATTCACAGCGATACAAGCCGTTCTGCTTATCCACCAGCAGGAAATTCGGACGCACATAATGCTCCGTTACCGTAATGCAGCGCGGATTCTTGCACTTGAACACACCCTGAACGCGCGTCGGAAGCTCCATGTTAATCTTCCGCACGATTTTTTCATCTTTTATCACGTTCACGCAGATATTCGGATCAATAAAGCCCAGCACCGAATAGTCAATATCCATCACGTTCTCAATTTTGATGATATCCTTCTTTCCGGTCTTTTTTGAAGGAACGTTCATAATCAGAGCGGCGCAGAACGGAGCCTTGTCCAATCCAAGCCACTGAAAAATCCTCCAGCCCGCACCCGCGCAAATGTGGTCAATGACCAAGCCGTTTTTTATCGTATCAACATTCAACATAGTTCTTTCCTTCCATAAACAAAAATTACAGGCGGTACGCTGCATTGCCCCCCCCCTGGTGGCACAAGCGCAGGCTCCGTTACAGCGCGCCGGTCAATTTAGCGATGAGCGCCATGCGCGCGTACATTCCGAACTTAACCTGCTTGAAATACGCAGCGCGCGGGTCGTCGTCAACCTCGGGCGCAATTTCGTTTACGCGCGGAAGCGGGTGCAGCACAATCATCCGCTGCTTGGCAAGCTTCATCTTGTCGCGGTCAAGGATGTAGCTGTCCTTAAGACGGATGTAGTCCTGTTCGTTAAAGAAGCGCTCCTTCTGAACGCGCGTCATGTACAATACATCAAGGTCGCCAATAACGTCCTCAAGTCGTTCGGCGGTAGTGTACTGAATGTTGTTCGGCTCCAGCACGTTCTTAATCATATAATCCGGCATGCACAGTTCCTTTGGACTGATGAACACGAACTTGTTCCCCTTGTAGCGGCTCAGCGCCTGCGTAAGACTGTGAACAGTGCGTCCGAACTTAAGGTCGCCGCAAAAGCCCACGGTAAGCCCCTCGTAGCCGCCCAGCAAACGACGGATTGTAACAAGGTCGGTCAGCGTCTGCGTAGGATGGCTGTGTCCGCCGTCGCCAGCATTTATAATCGGAATATCAGAATATTTGCTTGCCAAAAGCGCCGCGCCCTCCTTTGGATTGCGCATTGCGATTACATCAACATAGGAAGAAACAACGCGGATTGTGTCCGCAAGCGTCTCGCCCTTTGTAGAGGACGTGTACGAAGCGTCGGCAAAACCTTCCACCGTGCCGCCCAAATGCAGCATAGCCGCCTCAAACGAAAGCCGTGTCCGGGTGCTTGGCTCAAAAAAAAGTGTCGCAAGAATTTTCCCGCGACACACGTCCTGAAAAGAAATAGGATCAACGTTCATCTGTTCCGCCAATGAGCAGATTTCGTCAATTTCTGAAACTGAAAGATCACCTGGTTCAATAAGATGGCGTCCTTTTAACATAACAAATACTCCGTTCGTAATTTTCAAAGATTATACCGAATTAGAAGCACTTGCGCAAACCGTGCAATGGGCACCTTCAGAGCAAACGCATTATAGAATTTCGGAATTACAAAAGTGCCGTTTTCCTTAAAAAAATAGCTTCCAGTCGAAGCTTTGTTTTTCAAAAGCGCCGGCCCGTGACGGGGCTGAACCAGA
>CAKZZR010000098.1 GCA_937885475.1 uncultured Treponema sp. | reverse complement strand
CACGAACGACTGCATGATTCCCTTTATTCGTGCGTTAAGCGCGGCAATCCGTCCGCGTATGGCGGCTATCTGCGGAAGCTCGCGCAGCTCGCCGTCCGGCGTTATGATGCGGAATACGACGGCGCTTACCGGTCCTGCGTCGGGCAGTTCGTCCGCAAGCTCTGCAAGCGCGCTCAGCTTCAGGTCTGTGCGTGCGTTTTGTATTGCGGCGCGGAAGTTGTACACCACCGTGCAGAACGTTCCCAAATCCTTAAGTTGCTCAAGAGAAATCTGAGCGCCTTCCGTACTGGCGATTTTAAAGATGCCATGAACCGGAAGCCACGCGGAAAGGGCAGAGGGGCGCGTCGTACAAAGATAGGTTAGCCATTCCCGGCTGAGCGACTTTGCCCGTTCAATTTCTTCCGTGGCAGAAAGCGGCTCAAGGCGCTGCATTATAAAGCGCGACTCCTCGCTTAGGCAGTATGAGCTTATCTCGTCGCGGATTCTGTAATATTCAAGCTCGGTTAAGGTTTTTCTGTCCATAGGATTTTCAGTCATCCCAGCTTTTTGTTCTTATCTGCTCCGAGATGCGGAACCAGCTTTCGTAGCGCTGCGGCGTTATCGTTCCGTCGTTTACTGCTTCTTTTATGGCGCATTCCGGCTCGTTTGTGTGGGTGCATTTCATTCCGAATTTACATTTTCCGATGAGCGGCTTGAATTCGCGGAAGTACAGGTGAAGGTCTTCCGCCTCAATGCCGTGCAGCATGAACCTTCGGATTCCTGGCGTGTCTATTATTGAGGCTGTCTCGCCTTGGATTCCGCCGGTGTAGGCAGTGTTCAGCAGCAGACGGTTCAGCGTTCCCTTTGTGGTGGTGTGGTTTCCGCGTCCGTATTTTTTTGAAAGGCTTCCGGTCTTGAGAACGCATGTATCGTCAAGGACGTTCACAAGGCTGGACTTTCCTACGCCGGACTGACCCACAAATGCGCTCAGCTTGTTTTTTATCAGGTCAACGAATTCAGAGATTCCTTCGCCGGTCTTTGCCGAAATGCGCATGACGCGATAGCCAAGTTCCTCCCAGATTCTAAGATGGTCTTCTGCTGCAGGATTGCTGGTGATAAGGTCGTATTTGTTGCACACGATGACCGGTGTAAGCCCCAGCATCTCGGCTTGGGCAAGCTCCCTGTCCACAAAGCGCGGGCGGAACGGTGGTTCGTCCGGCGTGGTGACCAGAATCATGTAGTCAACATTTGCCGCAAGCAACTGCGGGCAACGTCCCTTTACATTCCAGCGGACGAATTCATTTTTGCGCGGAATGAGCGAAAGAATCTGCCCCTTGTTGCCGTCAATTTCGTCAGGCTCAATCTGAACGACGTCGCCGGGCGCAAGCGGATTGTAGTATTCCTTTTCCGACTTAAGAACCTTTCCTTTTATGGAGCAAGCGCGCGTCGTCCCATCTTCACATTCAACTTCAAACACATTGTTCGTTCCAGCAAGAACAGT
>CAKZZR010000097.1 GCA_937885475.1 uncultured Treponema sp. | reverse complement strand
GTGATGAATGGATAAATCCTATCTTTTTTTTGACATAGAATGTGCGAATTGCTTTGGCGGCGTTGGAAAAATGTGTTCCTTTGGATATGTGGTCGTCGACGAGAATTTTACGGTTCTCGATTCTGACGATGTGGTGATGAATCCTGAGACGGAATTTGATTGGTATTTGTTCAATCCAAAGAAGGGCTGCATGCTTGCCTACTCAAAGGATTATTTCAGGATGCAGCACAATTTTGAAAGCTACCATGCCGGAATAAAGAAGCTTATGGAAGCGCCGGGGCGTAGGATTGTTGGCTTCAGCTCGGCGAATGACGTGGGCTTTTTGGTGAGCGCCTGCGAGCGCTACAATCTGCCGGACATAAACTATGCCTGCTATGACATCTGTGCCATTGTTGAGCAGGCGAACGGCGGCATTCACAAAAAACTGGACGAATGGTGCGATTTTTATGGCGTGAGTCTTGCGGGCTTGCGGAAGCATAAGAGCGTTGACGACGCGATGATGACCATGCTGCTTACAAAGGCGTTCTGTGAGAAAACCGCGACCCCTATAGAGGCGCTGCTTGAAAAAAACAAGGGCGTAAAGCTGAGCGTTGAGAAATATCTTGAGCAGCGAGAAGTAAGCCGCCACAACAAGGAGGTTATGGAAAAAATCTCCGCCCTTTATGGCAAAAAGGCGCGCGCCGTGCTGTCAAATCGCCTTAAGGGAAGCTACGCGTTCGCATTCAAGGTAAAAAATGACATTGACGAAAGCCTACGCCTTGCAACTTTGGTGTTCAAGCACGGCGGAATTCTTATGAAGTCGCTCAAAAAGGACGGTACGCTAATCGTTGAGGACTCCTGTTCTGCGGAAGCTTTGGATGGAATGCATAAAAAAGGTCTGAAGACCATTACGATAAGCGACTTCTGCGAGCTTGTGCGTATGGAATGACGGTTCTTATTGAGAATTTTTTTGCGGTTTTATTGAGAGATTTGACCTTTTTCAGTATTATTTCTATAGTGTAATTATTATTTCCTACTACTTTAATAAACTTTACGATGACCTTTAATCATCATGTGAAGGAGTTTTCATGTCGTTGTTGGATGTTCAGAATGTTTCGGTGAGCGTTGAGGAAAAGCAGGTTTTGAATGGCTTGAGCCTTTCCATAAATCCTGGGGAAGTTCATGTCCTTATGGGACCGAACGGCGCCGGAAAGTCCACCTTGGGAAATGCCCTGATGGGAAACCCGGTGTATACTGTTACTGACGGAAAAATCATATTTGATGGCGTTGACCTGAATCAGGAAAAGACTGACAAGCGGGCAAAGGCGGGAATGTTCCTTTCGTTTCAGAATCCGCTTGAGGTTCCGGGAATTTCGCTTGAGTCATTCATACGCTCTGCCCTGCAGCAGAAGACTGGCGAGCGGGTGAAGCTTTTTCAGTTCCAGAAGGAGCTGAAGGCCAACATGGAGCTTCTGAACATGGCTGAAAGCTATGCTAAAAGAGACCTGAACGTGGGATTTTCAGGCGGCGAGCGGAAAAAGAGCGAAATTTTGCAGCTTCTTATGCTCAAGCCTAAATTCGCAATCCTTGACGAGACGGACAGCGGACTTGACGTTGATGCCGTGCGCACCGTGTCAAAGGGAATTGAAGAATATCAGAAAAAACAGAATGGCGCGCTCCTTATAATCACGCATTCCACGCGCATCCTTGAGAGCCTGCACGTGGACTATACCCATATACTTGTGAATGGAAAAATCGTGCGCACTGGCGACGGCTCCCTTGTGGAGGAAATAAACAGGAACGGCTTTGACGAGTTCGTGAAATAGAACGGGGCTTGGTGCAGCGCCCCAGGCGAGAGGGTGAGTCGTTCGCTTCGCGAACTTACCGAGTTTCCTTACAGAAACTCGCGATGCTAGAAGGGTCTTACCCTTCAAAAAAAATAGGCGATTATGGCAGAAGACAAGATTACGGTTGATGATATAAACAGGGAATTTTATGATTTTCGTTACGAGGAAAGCGAGAAGGATTTTTACCGCATTGAGGCGGGATTGAACCCTGACATTGTGAGAAAATTGAGCGAGGAGAAGGGCGACCCCGACTGGATGAGGGAGTTCCGACTTGCTTCCCTTGAGCAGTACAACAAGATGGGCGTTTCAACTGACTGGATGCCGAACATTGAGGGACTCCACATGGAGGACATTGCGACCTACGTGCGCCCTAAGACAAAGATGAGCGGCTCGTGGGAAGACGTTCCTGAGGACATAAAGGACACCTTTGAGAAGCTTGGAATTCCTGAGGCGGAGCGGAAGAGCCTTGCTGGTGTGGGCGCTCAGTATGACAGTGAGCTTGTGTATCACAACGTTCAGGATGAGGTTGCAAAGCAGGGGGTGGTCTACCTTGATTTTGAGAGCGCCCTTAAAAGTCCTGAGTGGGGGCCGATGGTAAAAGAGTATTTCATGACCTTGATAACTCCTCGCGACCATAAATTCGCGGCTCTGCACGGAGCCGTTTGGTCTGGCGGAAGTTTCGTGTACGTTCCTAAGGGCGTGCATCTTTCGTTCCCGCTTCAGTCTTATTTCAGGCTGAATGCAAAGGGGGCGGGGCAGTTTGAGCATACGCTCATAATCGTGGACGAGGGCGCTGACCTTCATTTTATAGAGGGATGCTCGGCGCCTAAGTACAACGTAGCGAACCTTCACGCCGGCGCGGTTGAGCTTTTCGTAAAAAAAGGCGCGCACCTGCGCTATTCAACCATAGAGAACTGGTCAAAGAACATGTACAACCTGAACACGAAGCGAGCCAAGGTTGAGGAAGGCGGCACGATTGAATGGATTTCTGGCTCGTTCGGAAGCCACATCGGATGCCTTTACCCGGAAAGTGACCTTGTTGGTAAGGGCGCTCGTGCGGAATTTACGGGCGTTACCTTTGCAGGAACCGGTCAGGACCTGGACACCGGGGCAAAAATGGTTCACCTTGCGCCGAATACGACCAGCCTCATCAATACAAAGTCAATCTCAAAGGGCGGCGGAAAGTCAACGTACAGAAGCGCGGTCTACATTGCCCGGAATGCTGAGAATTCAAAGGCGAGCGTTTCCTGCCAGTCGCTCATGCTTGATAGCCAGAGCCGTAGCGATACCATTCCTGCGAACGTCGTGCTGAATGATTCAAGCGACGTAGGGCACGAGGCGAAAATCGGCCGCATATCGAACGAGGCTGTTTTCTATCTTATGAGCCGCGGAATAAGCGAGGAGGAAGCCAGGAGTATGATTGTCTCTGGCTTTGCAAATCCTGTCTCAAAGGAGCTTCCGCTTGAATATGCTGTTGAGATGAACAATCTGATCCGGCTTGAGATGCACGGAAACACCTGATGGAGCGAAATATGAGTGAGAATTCTGTGATTATAAATAAAATTCCTTCTCCCACATGGAGCTGGCTCAAGATGAACGCTTCTTCTCTTGAGATTGATGGCGCTTTTTCTGAAATTCTGCCTGAAGAGCGGAATCTTTCTGATGAAATTAGAAAATCACGCTCGGTTTCTGGACTTTCCAAAACCGAGCTTTATGAAAAGCTTTCAAGCAGCGCGGGAAAGGGCGTTGAGGAGCTTTCTGAAAATGCATGCGGCTCTCCTGTCGTGTACACGATTGAAAAGAAAGTTTCACGCCCTGTAGTTCTTAGCTTCTGCGCTTCTGACAAGACTCGCGCCGTAAGTCACGTAGTGCTTCATGCTCTTGAGGGCGCAGAGGCGACTGTCATCTTTCTTTTTGGCTCGGACATAAATGACTCTGGCTTTATTGTCTCACGGACGGTCTCCGTCCTTGAGCGTAATGCACGGCTTCACGTGGTCAAGGCTCAGATTCTTGGAAGCGGCTTCACGTATGTTGACGACACGAGTTTTGCCTGCGGCGAGAATGCTTCTGCCTCAGTTTCGCTGGTTTCTCTTGGCGCTTCTTCTGCGTACTCTGCGGTGAATGCGGCTCTTTCTTCGTATAAATCTTCGTTCAGCCTTGACATGGGCTACTTCTGCGCAAAAGGTCAGAAGCTTGACATGAATCACGTGGTAAATCATTTTGGGAAGAAGAGTGACTGCATGATGAGGGTTAAGGGAACTTTATGCGATGAGGCGTTCAAGACGTACCGCGGAACGATTGATTTTAAGAACGGCTGTGCCGGAAGCACGGGCGATGAGCAGGAGGAGACTTTGATTCTGAGTCCTTCTTGCGTGAATAATTCCATTCCTGTCATCCTGTGCGATGAGGAGGATGTTTCCGGTGAGCATGGGGCTTCCATCGGGCGCATTTCGGACGAGGTTCTGTTCTACATGCAGACCCGCGGAATCGGCAAAAAAGAGGCGGAGATGATTCTTGCGCGAGCCAAGGTTCAGAGCGTGGTGTCGCTCATACAGGACGAGGATGTGCAGCAAGCAATAGAAGAAAGGATGAGCGAGGTGTTTATAGATGAATAAGGATTTTAAGGACGATTTTCCTATTTTTGCATCCGTTGAGAACAAGGGACTGATATATTTTGACAATGCGGCCACCACCCAGAAGCCTGCGTGCGTGATTGAGGCCATAAAAAAATACTATGAGCATGACAATGCCAATCCTTTGCGCGGTCTTTATGACCTGAGCGGGCGGGCTACCGAGGTGTACGAGGCTTCTCGTCACGTGGTGGCACAATTCCTTAACGCCAAGGACTGTGAGATTGTGTTCACCCGCAATGCGAGCGAGAGCCTTAACATTGTTGCCTACACATGGGCGATGTCGAACGTCAATGAAGGAGACGAGATTGTGGTCTCAATCACCGAGCACCACTCGAATATACTTCCG
>CAKZZR010000096.1 GCA_937885475.1 uncultured Treponema sp. | reverse complement strand
AGTCTGAGCCTTCTCCTTTGCAGTATTTTTTAATGCATCGCCTTATAATGCGGAGCCCCTGTGGAAATTTCTTCTTGACAATAAAATTGCAGTGCACTACTTTTTAAATATATTCATATAGTAGGAGCAAATATCATGGCATTTTCTAACAAATGGGTAGCTTTTGGAGTTGGTGTGGTTGCAGGCGTTGCCGCAGTCTCACTCGTTAAAAACCCTGCTTTCAAGAAAGCGTGCGCGGCTGTAGTCGGAAAAGGCTTGCAGCTTAAGGACGATGCGGCAGCTTTCGCAGAATCCGTAAAGGAAGATGCCCAGGACATCGTTGCCGAGGCAAAATACAACAACCAGAAAAAAGATTCTTCTGCAAAAGCCTAGCATAAAATGAATATCACTATTCATCATGCCTTGCCGGGCAGGATTCGCGCCCATTATGACATGGACAGCGTAACGCCCAGACAGGCGATTCTTGCTCAGAGCCTTATAGCCGTCCAGGACGGCATAACCGATATATCAATAAACACGAATATCGGTTCTTTTCTTATTTTTTATGACACTTCCGTCATAACCCAGAAACAGATTGAGAATCTTTTTAAGGCGCTGGGCAAAAAATACCTTGAGGACAAGAAACTGCTTGAGGCTGTCTCTCAGATTCCCGAAACGGAAAGCATCGCGCGAATTTTCATCTCAACGCTGTTTGACCATTGGGTAAAAAAATTGCTTCCGCTTCCGCTCAGGCTACTCATACTCTATAAGAACATAATTCCACGCGTTTTTGAGGCGCTTTCGATCTTTGTAAAGACAGGCTCCTTGTTCAGCACGCAGATGCTTGATGCCACCGCCCTTACGGTAGCCGCCCTTTCCGGAAACACGAACACGGCAAGCTCAATCTGTACATTGCTCCAGCTTGGCGAGGACATTGAGGACGTTACAAGACGAACCTCATTCGGAAACCTGGCTCACTCCCTTCTTATCACATCGGAGCCAGTTCATATAATTGAAAACAATCAGGAAAAATCCATTCCAATAGATGCTCTCAAAAAAAATGACCTTGTGGTCGTGCGCGAGGGAAGCATGATTCCTTGCGACGGAAACGTTGAGCGTGGCGAAGGCATGGTGAACCAGGCGAGCATAACTGGGGAATCCTTGCCAGTTGAAAAAAGCGAGGGAAGCGCCGTATTCGCAGGCACGATACTTTCTGAGGGCGAGCTTTACATACGAACGCGCAGCACGGGGCGAGACACAAAAGTTCAGAACATAATCCAGATGATAGACAATTCCCAAGGACTCAAGGCGAACGCACAGCGCCGCTCTGAGCTTTTGGCCGAAAAAATCGTTCCGTTCAATTTTCTGCTTGCAGCCTTGACCTGGATATTCACAAGAAACACAGTAAAGACCATGTCAACTCTGATGGTGGATTATTCCTGCGCAATGAAGCTTGCCGCACCAATTGCCGTTCTTTCTGCAATGCAGGAAGCCGCTGGCTCCGGAATTTCTGTAAAAGGCGGAAAATTCCTGGAGGAAGCTGCAACCGCCGACACTATTATCTTTGACAAGACCGGAACGCTGACCTTTGCAACCCCTACGCTTGAAAAAATTTATTCCATAAATAACTTTGATACTGACTTCATACTTCAGACCGCAGCATGCCTTGAGGAGCATTTCCCTCACTCGATCGCCAATGCTGTTGTCAGGGCGGCACAGGAGAGAGAGCTTGGACACGAG
>CAKZZR010000095.1 GCA_937885475.1 uncultured Treponema sp. | reverse complement strand
GAGTTCAGACGTGTGCTCTTCCGATCTACGGAGCATAACCTTAAGGACGTGAGCGCGCAAATTCCGCTTGGAACGTTTACATGCATAACCGGCGTTTCTGGAAGTGGAAAGTCTACCTTGATGAGCGATGTGCTGTTTCCGGCGCTGAGCAATAAAATCATGCGCTCAAAGCTGCCGGTGGGCGCGTACAAAAGTCTTTCCGGCTTTGAAGGCATAGACAAGGTCATAAACATAGACCAAAGCCCCATCGGGCGCACGCCGCGCAGCAACCCTGCCACATACGTCGGTGTGTTCGACGCAATCCGCGACCTTTTTGCAAGCCTTCCTGAAGCAAAGGCGAACGGCTGGTCAAAGGGACGGTTCAGCTTTAACGTAAAGGGCGGCCGCTGTGAGAATTGCCAGGGAAGCGGAACTATTACGATAGAAATGAACTTTTTGCCGGATGTGTTCATTCAGTGCGACGTGTGCGGCGGAAAGCGCTTTAACAAGGAGACGCTTCAGGCGCTGTACCGGGGAAAAAGCATAAACGACGTTCTGAACATGACAATTGACGAAGCATGCGACTTTTTTGTTTCCATTCCGCACATCTCGCGCAAGCTTGAGACGCTCAAATCCGTAGGTCTGGGCTACATTCAGCTGGGACAGAGCGCGCTTACGCTTTCGGGCGGAGAGGCGCAGCGCGTTAAGCTTGCGAATGAACTTTCGCGCGTGTCAACAGGAAAGACGCTCTACATAATGGACGAGCCGACCACCGGGCTTCATTTTGCGGACGTAAAGCAGCTGATGGACGTAATCCAGCGCCTTGTGGATCAGGGAAACAGCGTGCTTATGATTGAGCATAACCTTGACGTAATCTGTCAGGCGGACTACATACTTGACCTTGGACCGGAGGGCGGCTTCCGAGGCGGAAACATCATCGCTCGCGGAACGCCGGAGGAGGTTGCCTGCGTGCCGGAGTCGCATACCGGGCGCTTCATCAAGGAAATGCTTGAGAGGAAATAAACAGCGCTGTTCGTATGAAAAAAAGTCGGTTCGGGATAAAAAATCTGTTCTTCTCGTTGGTGCTCCTTTTGTGCGCGGGGCTTTTGCCGCTGTATGCGCAGGACGACACTCGAACCACAATCAACATTGACAACGCGCGCAACACCCGCTATGAGAAGGACAAGGAAACCGGAAACGACGTGATTATCCTGACGGGAGACGTTAAGATTTCCGTGTCAAAAGGAAGCTCCAAGAACGTCATCGGGGCGGACTTTGTGCGCTACGACCGCGTGAGCGAGATGATTTATGCAGAAGGCAATGTTTCGCTTGAGCAGACGACGGAAAATTCTGGCGGTCAGACGGTTACTGCCGCCTCGCTTATGTTCAATACATCCTCTCTGGAAGGAATTTTTGATGACGGCCGCGTCGTACAGACAAAATCGGACGCGCTGAACCTGCCGAGCGGGTCAACGCTCATCGTTGCAAGCGATATTTTTGGGCGGAGCGAGTCAAATACGATTGCCTTCAAGAGCGGAGAGCTTACGTTCTGCGATGACGACGATCCGCACTGGCGCATTAAGTCAAGCCGAATCTGGCTGCTTCCCGGCGGCGAATTTGCCTTTTTGAACGCGCGGGTCTTTGTGGGGCCTGTTCCCGTAATGTATCTTCCCGCGTTCTATTATCCAAAGGACGAGCTGATTTTTAACCCGGTATTCGGCTTTAACAAGCGGCGCGGCTATTACGTTCAGTCCACGGCATATCTGTACGGCCGTAAGCCGTTGGATACGTCAAGCTCGTCGTCCTCGTCGTCAAGCTCCTCAAGCGACAGTGCGGAAAAACTCAAGGCGCTCTTTAACTTCGTAAAGCCGTCCGTACTTAAGGAGCAGCGGCTGGAAGGTCTTATGCTTCACAATCTTGACAGCGACTACAAAGGAAACACCAGCAATTATTTTAAGCTCAGATCGGAAGAGCACACGTCTGAACTCCAG
>CAKZZR010000094.1 GCA_937885475.1 uncultured Treponema sp. | reverse complement strand
CGTGTGCTCTTCCGATCTGGACGACACCGTTACTGTAGACGGAAACCACGAACTTGCCGGAAAGCAGCTTACGTTTGACATAGAAATTCTTGATGTGCGAGAGGCAACGGAAGACGAGCTTAGCTCGCTTGGTGGTTGCGGCTGTGGCGGCGGGTGCGGTAACTGCGGCGGCAATTGCGACAACGGCGGTTGTGGTGGTGGTTGCGGCGGCTGCAACTGATGCCAAAAGCACAAAAAAAAACGGCGTCCTGCATTTTTTTTGCAACGCCGTTTTTTTATGCCGTCCAATTTTTTATATGCCAAGCGCCTGCTTCAGCAGCTTGAAGTTGTCGTCTTTTGAGCCGTCCTTCATGGCAACGGTTATGTCGGCAATGGATTTGTACACCTCCGTCCGTTCCTTGTAGAACTGGCCAAAAATCTCGCGTACGGCATTCTCGTTCTTTGGCTTAAGATTATTTATGTACGCAGGAAGCCCCTTCCACGTTCCGTCAGAAAGCTGTTCCGCCTTCTTTAAAATCCGTTCGCACGCAATTTCCTCCGGTACCTCAATGAACACAAAGGTTCCCAGCGCGCGCAGATGGTGCAGCGCGGGAGCATTGTCGCAGATGCCGCCTCCCGTTGACACCACAACCAGCTGGTCCTTGTACATTTTTGCAACCTTTTCGCAGACCGTCTCCTCAACGTTCATGAATGCGCACGGCCCTTCGTCCTCGTAAATTTTGCGTGGCGAAAGCCCGGTGTTCTTCTGCATGACCTCATCAATGTCTATGACCGGGCAGCCAAGATGCTCCGCAAGAAATTTGCTCTGAGTTGTTTTTCCGGAATGCTTGATTCCTAAAATGACATAGGATTTATTCATGCCTCTAGTATAACTTGCCGAATTGCAAAAGTCCACGACCTGCGGTATTCTTACACAAATGATTATGTATTTTTTTATGGCGCTCTGCTTTTTGCCGGCCATCCTGTGCTTTGCAGGCTTTTTGTTTTTTTCAAAAACACCGTTTTCCTCGCTGATTGCTGCAAGTCTTTTGGGCTTGCTCGCCGTCGTTCCTACAACCTTCTTGCAGACCTTTTTTGCGTTCCTCAGCCCCTACGCGGAATATTCTGAAAGCTCTGGCTTTGTGCGCCTGCTCATTCAAGTCATTCTTTTTAACGGACTTTTTGAGGAGCTGTTCAAGACGGCGCTGATTGCCCTCATTCCGTCAAAGCGCCTTACCTTCCGTCAATTTTTTATCGTAAGCCTTTTGTTTGGCATCTCGCTTGCCAGCTTTGAGTCTGCGGTGTACTTTTTGCACTATCTGCGGAACGCTCAGGCAAGCGGTGCCACGCTTTTGGTTCACCTGATTTTTCTGCGTGTTTTTTCTTCCGACCTGATTCACGTTGCCTGCGCTGGCTTGTGCGGGCTTTTTGTGTGGAGCATCCGCGCCAAGCGTGCCGACGTTCTTGCACTTGTTTTTGCGGTGCTCGTTCACGGCGTGTTTGACTTTTTTGGCTATTTTGAGGGAGCCGCGCACTGGTTTTTGTATGCGGCGGTTCTTTTTGCACTCTGCGAATGCCGCATTCATTACGTGCGCCTCAATCCCGACGCGGATGACGCTAGCCAGAACGAAACGATTATCGTTTTTGAGCAAGAACCAGAGCCGGGGCAAAAAAAGCGCCGCCTGGACGAGGGAGCTGCAATCATCTCCGAGACCAAGCCCGAAAATTCTGACTAATTCAACCCGGAATTTCACAAGGGCTCGTACTGAGTGGGTAAAAATAACTCAGTAAGAAGAGGAAAAATTACCCATCGGCAAAAATGACGCACCCTGTTTTCGTCTTCTGTAAAAAAATCACGCCGTTTGTGTTCTTACGCGTTAAAAAATCGCTGAATTCCTGCAAAAAATCACAAAAATAAAAGTTGGCACGCTATTTGCTAAATAATAAGTGAAAGAAAAAAACAAATGCTGTAGGAGGCACAAAATGAACGAACTTTCACTTTTTGATTCACTTTTCAATGACACACTTTTTAATGGTTACGGATGCCGCACGGTTTCTGTACCGCGCGTAGACGTAAAGGAAACAGAGGACGCATATAACCTTGATATGGAGCTTCCGGGAAGATCTGAAGACGACGTCAATATTGAGCTTGACCACAACACGCTGACCATCTCCTCAAAGGTAGAGGAGGAAAAGGAAAAGAAGGCTGAAAAGTCAGAAAAATGGCTCATCAAGGAGCGCAAGGTTTCTGCTTTCAACCGCAGTTTTACGATTCCTGAGGACGTGGACGCAGAAAACGTCAAGGCTTCCTTCAAGAACGGAATCCTAAGCGTAACCATGCCGCGTAAATCTTTGCCTGCGCCAAAACGCATCGCAATTGAATGCGCATAAGGTAAGCAAAAGCGCCCGACAAACTGCTTGGCGCACACCAAGCCTGAGCTGCTGCAGCAAGCGGCTCAGGCTTTTTTTTTGCCGCCGTTTTTGCTAGAATTGCGGTATGAATGCAATCGTCCTTTCCAATATTTTTGTCCGCGTGTTTATCTGCGGAACAATCGCTTCGTTCGTGGTTCATCATTTCATCAGTTTTTTGGATTTTCGCGCGCGCGTAACGCACGGCGCTAAGCTTCCGCCAGAAATTGCAGCGACGGAGCATGCCGCGCTGTTTGATGCGGAAAAAATCGCAAAAATCAATGCGTATAAGAACGCAAAATATTTTTGCTTCATTCCGTCGTCGCTGCTTTCCTTTTCGGTTTCGATGCTTTTGGTGCTTTCGGGCTTTTATCCCTGGCTTTTTAACGTGGTATGCCGCGTAACGGGCTTTCCGTTTGGATTTGTAAGCACGTATTTTTGCGCGTTCCTGTTTTTTATTCTGGCGGGCTTACCGGAATCAATTCTTTCCATTCCCTTTGAGCTTTTTCACGAGTTCAATATAGAAAAAAAGTTCGGCTTTTCAAATATGACGCTTCGCCTGTGGCTTACTGACCAGCTTAAGTCGCTTCTGATGTCTTTGGTGCTGACCGCCGTTCTGCTTGCCGCAATGGTTGCCGTTCTTGTAAAATTTCCTGATTTGTGGTGGGTTCTGCTGTGCTGCGTTCTGTTTGCGTTCACGCTCATTCTGCAGGTGCTGTACCCGCTTGTCATCGCTCCGATTTTCAATAAATTCACTCCTCTTGAGGACGGCGAATTAAAGGAAAAAATTTCGCACCTGATGGAAAAGGTCGGCTTTAAGGCTAGCGGCATCTTTGTTATGGACGCGTCAAAGCGCAGCGGGCATTCCAACGCGTACTTTGGCGGAATGGGAAAATCCAAGCGGATTGTTCTGTACGACACGCTCATAAAGCAGCTTACCGTTGACGAGCTTGTTGCCGTGCTTGGTCATGAGCTTGGGCATTATAAGCTTAAGCACATCCTGCGCCGTTTTGTGGTGATGGTGCCGGTTGAGTTTGCGCTCATGTACCTGTTGTTCAGAATTGCGCATGGAACCTCAATTTACACTGGCTTTGGCTTCGCTTTCGCTTCGGTTCCAGTGGAAGCCGTGCAATTCATCGGGCTGTTCCTTGCCTCGCTTGTGGTGGGGGCGCTACAGGAATTCCTTTCGCCCATAACATGCTTTTCGTCCCGCCGCGATGAATATCAGGCGGACGCGTTCAGCGCAAAGCTGCTTGGAACGCCGGAGCCACTTATTTCCGCGCTCATCAAGCTGAACAGCGAGAATTTGAGCGAGCTGAATCCCGCAAAGGCATACGTGTTCTGGAACTATGACCACCCCACGCTTGCAGAGCGGATTCGCGCGCTTAAAACTGAAAAATAAGGTGTGCGCCTTTTCTATAATGTGCGCGTTCCTTGCGTGAGCGCTTCTATTGCCGCCTTAAAGTCCTTTGCCGCCTCCTGTGCCGACTTTGTTCCGTTTGCGCAGGCAGCGGCATTTTTTGTGAATGCGGCGATTACGTCCTTATGCTCCATAATAGGGAGCATGGCAGACAACTTTTCGCTCTTAAAGCGGATTTTCATGAGTGATGTGTAGACAAATTCATTCAGCTCGTCATGCTCTATGAGCGCGCTAAGGCTTTTATTGCTTGCTGGCACGCCCTTGTCGCATTTTTGAAGCCGCGCGTTCTGCTGGTCGTTCAGCAAAAAGTTCAGGAGGGCGGCGGCTTCCTTTGGGTGCGCCGTGTTTTTGTTTATTGCATACAGCATGACCGGTTTTTGATACCAGCCGGACTCCGTAGCGCCCTTGGTGGTAATAAAATCGCCGAGCGCGGCCGTATGACCTTTTTGCGTAAAAATGTCAGCAAATTGGTCTGCCTCGTTGCACCAGATGACGGCGGAAGCAATGCGCTTTTTGAGAAGCAGCTGCTGCGAAAAAGCGCCTGTGTCCGGGTAAAGCACGCGCTCCGTTATAAGGCGCTTGTAAAACGCGAACAGCTCCTCAAGTTCGCTTTGTGAAGCGGCAAGGGTAGAGTTGTCGCTGAAGATTTTTTTTGAGTGCGTCTGCTCAAACCATGCCGTGCATAGCAAAAAGCTGTGCTTGGCACCGGTTCCCATAAGATAATAGTCCTTGCCTTTTAGAATTCTTGCGCAGTCAAAAAGGTCGTCCCAGGTTTTTGGAATGGAAAGCCGGTTCTCCTCAAACACGCTCCTGTCGAAAACAGGAATAAGGGAATTGAACGCAACCGGAATGGCGTTCTGTTTGCCGTTTACCGCGCCGTATTCCAAATCGCTGAGCGTAAAATTGTAGAATTCAAGCTCGTCCTGCAATTCGTTCAGGTCGTAGAAAGCGCTGCCGTCCGGCGAATATTTAAAGAGCCAGTCAAAGTTTATCTGCATTACGTCAGCAGAGCCACCGCTTTTGAATTTTGCGTCAAACTGCTCCTCGTAGCCGTTCCATGCGGCGTATTCGGGCGTTACGGTTATGTTCGGGTGCATAGACTTGAATAGTTCCAGCGCCTGAAGCGTGTATTCGTGGCGGCTTGCGTTTCCCCACCAGGAATACGAAAGTGGAGTGGCAGAGTGTGTGTTTTGTTTTTTACAGCCGAAGAGCGTAATGCATGCGCTCAGCATGATAAGCAAAAGCGGCTTAGAATTCTTCTTTAATCTCATCTTTTATCTCCAGGAACAGCTCAACTACCTCGGGGTCAAAATGCTCGCCCGCCTCGCTTTGAATGAGCGCAAAGGCTTCGTCGTAGCTCATTGGCAGCTTGTAGCAACGTTTGGAAACGAGCGCGTCAAACACGTCGGCAACTGCCATTATGCGGGCGCAGAGCGGAATTTCCGTTCCCTTTTTGCCGCATGGATAGCCTTTTCCGTTCCATTTTTCGTGATGGTAATTGGCAATGTCCGCCGCGATTTCCACGTAGCGCATGTTTTCTACGCCACCTAGAATTTCATATACGATTTTTCCGCCTTCTGCGGCGTGAGTTTTCATTATGTCAAATTCGTCGTTGGTCAGCTTGCCCGGCTTGTTCAAAATTGTGTCCGAGATGACGATTTTGCCTAAGTCGTGCATAGGTGCGGCGCGCGTTACAAAGTCAATGTATTCGTCGGTGAGTATGTCATGCCACTTGTTGTGCTTTTTTGCGCACATAAGAATTCGGTGAACAAGGTTGCTCGTGCGCTTGATGTGCTGCCCGGTTTCGCCGCTGCGGCTTTCTACCAGCTCAGCAATGCCCATAATCGTATTGTTCTGTATTTCGCTTATTCGTATGCGGTTCAGCTCCGACTTGAATTCAAGGAATTTGTTGTTCGATTCAAGCTCAGAAAGCGTTTTATGGCTGTACGCAATGCTCAGAATAATGGAGATGACCATGAGCAAAAGCGCTCCGATACAGATTATGCGCGAGCGGATTAGATGGACGGACAATTCCTGCTGGGAATTTGCGATGTGGCTCTTTGTGATTACCAGCAGTGCGTCAATGCTGGAATTGACACGTTGCATGAGCGGAAGGATGAACGCATCCGTGAACTGCTTGATTTCGTCGCGGTTCTCAATTCCTTTCATGGAAAGCAGGACGGCATTGTAATTCAGATAATTCAGGACGTCGTCATTCAGCGTGCGAAAGAGAGAAGCCTGCTCGCTTCCTTTTGGAAGCCGCTGCATCAGCTGTCCGTGCTTTATAATCTGATTTCTTATCTCAAGCTCCGTTCTGGTCAGATTTTTTTGTGCTTCCATGCTGGCGGTTCCGTATGAGTACAGCTCGGAAGCCATGTGGTATTCATATTTGTATAGAAGTCCGCGAAGCTGCTGCGCGTCATCCTCAATCTCAAAAATCTGCTCAATAATCACCTTGAACAGCTGCGTTTGTCTGTCTATGTGGTAGCGCAGGTACATGATTACTGAAAGGCCAATCAGCTCTGCGAGGATGATGATGGATAAGGTGTACAAAGATGCCCGCTTTTTCATGCAAATCATTATAATCCATGAATCGCAAAATAGGAAAAAAATCTTACTGAAAGCGTAGGTTTTTATTCGTGCGCTGCGAATGCGGTGAGAGCACGAACTTTTGTCTCCTAGTCCGACTCTTCGGCGATTTTTTCTATTGTGCTCACAAGCTCCTCAAGCTTTGCATGTGTCATGAGCGGGTTCAGAAGCGTGAACTTAAGGCATACCCGGCCGTCCGCCACAGTCTGACCTATGACAATTCCGTGCTTGTGAAGCAGCGTGCGGCGCACCCTTTTGTTCGTCTCGTCGTCGGCAAGGGCTGCGGCATCCGTTCCGTCATTTTTTGCGCTCACATAGCGGAACACTACGGAGCTTATCTCCGGCTTTGTAATGGCGGCAAAGCGCGGGTTCTTGCAAATGATGCCGTACAGGTGCTGGGCGTTTTCCATGCTGGTGGTGATTATGTCGCTCCAGCCGTCTTTTCCGCGCATAAGAAAGCTCATCCATACCTTGAGCGCGTCAAAGCGGCGCGTGGTCTGCAAGGATTTGTCTACAAGGTTGGTGTAGCCGTCCTCTTCATCTTCCTCGCGGTTAAGGTAGTCCGCGTGAATGGTGAGTGCGGCAAAGTCCGTGCCGTCCTTTATGATTACCGCCGAGCAGCTGATGGGCAGCAGGAACATTTTATGAAAGTCCAGCGTGATAGAGTCGCATAGGTGCAAGTCCTTTACGCGGTCGGCGTATTTTTTGCTCAATATTACGCCGCTTCCGTATGCCGCGTCCGCATGAAGCCACATGTTGTGAGCCTTGCACAGCGCCGCGATTTTTTGAACTGGGTCGATGGAGCCAAAATCCGTGGTTCCTACGGTTGCCACAACCAAAAACGGAATGTTGCCTGCGGCAATGTCGGCGTTTATCAGTCGTTCCAACGCGGCAAAGTCCATGCGGCGGTTTGCGTCCACCGGCACCTTAACCACGCTCTGGTAGCCCAAGCCAAGAATATGCGCGGATTTTTCCATGGAAAAGTGACTGATTTCGCTTGTGTACATGCGGAGCTTCTTGAAATTTTCCGGAAGCCCGAATTTCTTCACATCATAGTTCAGGACGTTCGTTATGAACCAGTCCCGTGCCAGAATAATTGCCGTCTGATTTGACTGGGAGCCGCCGCTTGTAAAAACGCCGTCAGCCTTTGCCGTGTCGTAGCCGTACAGCGCGCACAAATGACGGATTACCTCAACCTCAATTTCTGTGGCAACGGGTGCCTGATCCCAGCTGTCCATGCTTTGGTTGAACGCGCTGATTATCTGCTCTGCGGCAAGGCTTTCTATTGTTGCGGGGCTGTGCAGATGCGGCATGTAGTCCGTGCTGGAAGGGCGCAGCAGATTGGGTAGTATTTTTGCTTTGGTAAGGTTAAGCACCTCGTCCCAGCCAATGCCTTTTTCTGGCAGAATGGAACTGCTCCTGATTTGCGCCTGAAGTTCCTGCGGCGTTGGACCGGAATATGCCGTTGGCGCATTGAATGCATCGCAGATTGCGTCCGTAGTCTGGGCGATTGCCGCTTTATATTCAGCCTTTGAGGCTTCTGAGTCAGTAAGGAAAATATTTTTCATGATTTGAAGTATAGAAAACTTTCGTTTTTTAGGGAACTGTAGTAAAATGAAAGCCGTCTTATGTTGGCACCGCAATTGGAAATTGTCCGAAAATTCATCTCCTCATGTAGCGATTCCGTCTGTTTCTTGCGCGTGCCTGACAGCATCATCAACGAGCTTGAAAAGGAAGATTGGTGCGTCATTGATGTCTCAAAGGATTTTTTGCCATATAAGCCGTTTCTTACCGTGCTTCAGTCTGATGACGTTGCGCTTGATTTGGACGTTGTTGCCGAACTTTCCTATTCCGTGCAGAAGGACACGTTCCTTTCGTTCTTTAAGAATGGCATTGCCGATTTGCGCTTTGACATTCCGCTTGCCAACGAGCTTTTGTACGAGCAGAACCGCTTTGTCCGCACCATAATCGCCCTGCTTGAAAAATACTGCAAAAAAAATTACCTCATTCTGAACGCCCAGTGCCTTTCTTCGGAATCCGTCGAGCTTATCCGCCATCTTCAGTCCGTGCATTTGGACGGTCGCTTTGTGTTCTGTTTTTCTTCCTTCAATAACGACATGGAGCCGTCGGCAATCTTTAAGTTCGAGGAAGAAATTTCAAATGACCGCAATTATCTGCATTTGATTTCATCGGAGCTTTCCATCTCCAAGGACAAGACGCAGTACAAGACTCTTTTGGATTTGTCTGGCGACGAGCAATTTGATGCCATTTACCGCAGCCTGCGCAACAATCGTATTTTTATGATGCGCGCGCAGCTTAAGGAGCTTGCGCTTTGGGTTTCGGAAAATTTCGGCAAGTTTGATTTTTATGAGGACCAAAAGCGCGACATGAGCCTTGAGCTGGCGCGGTGCCTGCTTGCCTGCGAGCTTGTGGACGAGGCGATTCTGTATCTGAACGACATCATTGACACGCAGATAAATGACATGACCAACGCAATCGCGCTGTATCACCTGACCTGGGCGTTCTCGTTCAAAAAGTCCGCCTCGCTTGCGCAAAAATATTACACGCTCGCCGAAAAAGCACTCACCGAAAAGAACAACGACGTGTACCTTGCGCTCTGCTCAATTCTTGACTTCAACATCTCGCGCGCAAGCTCTGCCGGAGACACGGTCGTAAAATATCAGAAGTGTCTTGAGCTTTTGGAAAAGCAGGGCTTTGTGAACAATTACATCAGCATCTCAATTTCTGTTCCGTGGAAGCTGGTTGACAACGAGGTTACGCGTAAGTCTGTTGACGAGGGAATAGACAAGAGCCTTGAGCTTGCGCAAAAAATTGACAATCAGCATCTGGTTTCTTCAGCCTGCCATTGGAAGGGAATCATCTGCTCTCACTACGGCGAGATGGACGAAGCGCTTAAGTGGTACGACAAATGCAACGAAATCCGCACAGAAATTGGAGAGATTGGTCCTATTCTGAACATACGAAACGGCTTGTGCTACGACGCAAACTGCCGCGCCATGTACAAGCGCGGCTACGACTTGGAGAACGGCATCATCGCCAAGCTGTACGACGTGGGCGATGTTGCGACGATTACGGACACGCTTAAAAACGTTGGATACGCCCTGTTCTATTCGCGGCACTTTTCCGAGGCGTACGACGTGTTCAATGTCATTTCGCATTACCTTTCCACCTTCAAGATGGACGAGATGCTGAACAGCTCGTTCTTGCCGTCGCTAAACGATATGCTCATGTTCAAGACGATGATAAGTTTTGACGCGGGCGACTATATCCGTGGGCGTGTGAACCACGCCAACATCATGCAGAACATGGAGTCGCTTTCCACCGAAGACAGGCCGTTCATCTACTTTATAGAGGCGGTGCTTCACGTTGTGGACGGCGAATTTAAATTTGCGGAGCTGCTTTTTAAGCGTTGCGTTGAGGAATTCAGCGAAATAAAAAGCAAGATGTTCCACAAAATCGTCTTTGCCTACTACGAATTTGCCGTCATGCTTGAACGCCTGGGCTATTCTGAGCAAGCGAGCTTTGCAATACGTACCGGTGCCGGCATTGCCAAGGAGCATGGCTTTTCCTACTATCTACGGGGCGGCACGGAAAGCCCGGAGACGATGACCGTTCAGAAGTATCTGGACGGAATAGAACGCTTTGACCCGCTTGACGTAAGCCTCATCGACCTTAAGTCCAAGGCAGAAAAAGAGCAGCTTCTGATTCTGCTTCATAAGCGCATTCACGATTATCAGTTCATCAACAAGGTAAAGACCGGAAACACCAAGAACATGAGCATAAAGCAGTATGTGCGTTCCGTTCTGCTTGATATTTCTGAATACACGATGTGCGAGCGCATTTATTTTGCCGCCTATGAGGATAATGAATACAAGTGCTTTGAGTCAGTATCAAACAAAAAGACTTTTCCTCTTGCGCAGGAAGCATGGCAAACGCTGTTCAAGCAGTCAAAGAAAAGCGAGAACGCGCAGCTGGTGTACAATGAGGATGTGGACGTGTTCTTTGGAAACTGCTCATACTCAAAATATACGTTCGGAATCATCCTCATTCCATCAAAGAAGAATCCGCTTACCGTCGAGGTCATCAACACGGTCAACATCGCGCTTTCCAGCATTCAGTCGCAGGTGGTCATATTCAAGCAGGAAGAGCATCTTATGGTGATGAGCTCAACCGACCAGCTTTCACGCCTGAAGAACCGCCACGCGTTCCAGGAATGTATTTCGCTTGAAAGCGAGCGCGTACGCCGTTACCAGCAACGCAAGGAAACCGTCATACAGATTGCCGTTGCCTTTATCGACATGGACAACTTCAAGTTCTACAACGACACCTTTGGTCATAACGTTGGAGACCTTCTCATAAAGAGTTTTGCGAACCTTTTGCGCGAGACCTGCCGCAAGATAGACTTCATCTCGCGCTACGGCGGCGACGAATTCGTCATCATCATGTTTGACACCAACGCCGAAGAAGGAAAGCGCGTGTTCCAGCGGCTCAGGGACTGTCTTATTTCGCACGAATATTTTATTCCAGACATCATGGAATTTTTGGACGACCATACTATCACCGTGCCTGAAAACCGACGCATTGGCTTCAGCATGGGCGTAAGCACCAATCTGGATGTGGAAAACTGCGACAATTTGGATAAGGTCGTTCAATATGCCGACAAGGCGCTGTATTATTCCAAGGAGCACGGAAAGGGAATTGTCTCTGTCTGGAGCGAAATCAAGGATGTTGCGGATGGCAAGGTGGAATAGGGCATGTACGAATTCTTAATGAATAATCTTATGTGGTTCTGGCTTTTGGTCATGATTCTTTGCGTTGTGATTGAGGCTGTCACATTCTCTCTTGTTACGGTGTGGGGTGCCATTTCTGCCCTGCTCATGGTATTCATAGGGCGCACGCTGCTTCCGTTCAAGTGGCAGATAATAATCTTTTTTGCACTGACTATTGCCTTGGTGCTGACTACGCGGCCATTTGCCGTAAAAAAACTCAGGCTCGGAAGCCACAAGACCAACGTCAATTCCATGGAAGGTCAGGAAGTTCTTGTAACAAAGAAGATTACTAAATTTGACAAGGGCGAGGTCAAGGCTACGAACGGCGTTATATGGACGGCAAAAAGTGCGGATGAGAGTGAAATTGAGGCGGAGACCGTTTGCATCGTCTCTTCAATAGATGGAAATACTTTATCAGTCAGGAGAAAATAAAATATGGTTTGGGTAATTGGTGTCATTCTGTTCGTGATTCTGGTCCTTATACTTGCGAACGTGAGGATTGTTCCTCAGTCCAAGGCTTATGTGATTGAGCGGCTTGGCGCGTATTGCGCTACCTGGCAGGTGGGGCTTCATGTAAAGGTTCCGTTCATAGACCGCATTGCGAACGTCATGTCGCTTAAGGAAAAGGTGAAGGACTTTCCGCCTCAGCCTGTGATTACGAAGGATAACGTTACCATGCAGATTGACACCGTGGTTTACTGCCAGATAACGGACCCTAAGCTGTATACGTATGGCGTTGAAAACCCAATGAATGCGCTTGAGAACCTTACTGCTACAACCTTGCGAAATATCATCGGCGAGCTTGAGCTTGACGAGACTCTTACGAGCCGCGACGTAATCAATTCAAAGATGCGTTCCATTCTTGATGAGGCGACTGACCCCTGGGGAATAAAGGTTACCCGCGTTGAGGTGAAGAATATTGAGCCGCCACAGGCAATCCGCGAGGCAATGGAAAAGCAGATGAGGGCCGAACGTGAGCGCCGCGAGCAGATTCTGATTGCGGAAGGACACAAGCAGTCCGCCATTCTTGAGGCAGAAGGGCAAAAGCAGGCGCTCATCCTTAATGCGGAGGCTGCCAAGGAAGCTGCCGTGCAGAAGGCAAAGGGTGAGGCAGAGGCAATCCTTGAGGTTCAGCAGGCGACTGCCCAGGGACTTAAAATGATTCGAGAGGCAGCTCCTGATGATGCTGTAATCCGTCTTCGTGCGCTTGAAGCATTTGAGAAGGCCGCTGACGGTCAGGCAACAAAGATAATAATTCCTTCTGACATACAGAGTGCCGCAGGACTTGTTGCGGGGCTTACGGCTCTCGGAAAAAAATAGAAGCCTGCTTTAGAAAGTCGTAAGATAAAAAAAAATAAGGGCAACATAAGAGGTGGTTGATCTTTCTGAATCTTCCTCTTGTGCTGCCCTTTTTTGTTATATGAAAAGCCGCTTACTCGTAGTCCTTCTGAACTTCAAGAACAGCTTTTTCAAAAATGTCCATTGCGTGATCGATTTCGTCATCGGTTACATTTAGGGCGCAGAGACAACGCATTACGCTGCCGCCGCGGCCGCCTTTTTCCATGATGAGTTTGTTGTCAAAGCAGAGCTTCTGAACCTTTGCGGCGGCATCTCCGTTTGCAGGGTAGAGACCAGCACAGTCTTTTTGTTCTTTTGGGTTTACGAATTCACAGCCAATCATAAGTCCCTTTCCGCGGACATCTCCTATGATGCTGACCTTGGACTTAATCTGATTCATGCGAGCCATGATTTTTTCGCCCTTGCGGATAACTTCTTTTAAGAATTCTGGCTGAGTGACGCGCTTAAGAACGATTGTTCCCGCCTTCATTGCAAGCTGGTTTCCGCGGAATGTGCCTGTGTGAGCACCTGGCTGCCATTTATCCAAATCTTTATTGTAGATTACGATGCTAAGTGGCTGGCTTCCGCCGATTGCCTTGGAAACAAGGATTACATCTGGCACGATGTCCGCATATTCAAAGGCAAAAAGTCGGCCGCTTCTGCCCATTCCGCACTGAATTTCGTCCAAAATCAGAGGAATCCCAAGCTCCTTTGTAACGCGGCGAACCGTCTGCAAGAATTTTACAGGAGCTGGGTTCACTCCGCCTTCGCCTTGGATTGCCTCGAGGATAACTGCGGCAGGTTTTGTGATTCCGCTTTCTGGGTCTTTTAGGGTGCGCTCAAAGTATGTGCAGCAGGCATCGATGCTTGCTTGTCCTGTAAGACCAAAAGAGTCTCGGTATGTGTTTGGATATGGGAAGTGTTGAACATTTGGCATGAGACCATTAACAAGGTTCTTGGCACCTAAGTTTCCTGTGCAAGAAAGAGCGCCGTGTCCCATTCCATGAAAGCCGCCCTGAAAAGCGATTATGCTTGAGCGACCTGTTGCTGTTTTGCAGAGTTTTAATGCCGCGTCTGTGGCATCTGTTCCACTTGGCGAGCAGAACTGAATCTTACAATTATCTGCCAATTCTTGCGGAAGATGCGAAATTACTGTATGAACAAATTCGTCTTTTACCGGAGTGGTCAAATCAAGGGTGTGCAGAGGAAAATCGCTTTGGATAAGCTCTACCATTGCCTTGTTTATTTCATCGTCATTGTGACCCAGTGCAAGAGTTCCTGCTCCGCACAAAAAATCCAGATATTTGTTTCCTTCAATGTCCTCAACCCATGATCCTTTGGCTTTTACCAATGCAAATGGAAATTTGCGCGGATAACTACGGGCATTAGATTCTGTGGAATCCTGTCTGGTAATGTAATACTGATTGGTGCCTTTTTCTGACATCGACGTTCTCCATTACGTAGTGGATTTAACATAGTGTGGCTACCTAGAAGGCTTTGACCTTTTGGGCAGCGCTTTCCCGGCTGCTGACAACGCAGTTTAAAAGCCGTGAGACATCAGAATACAACTTTTATAGGGTTAGGGCAATCAGTACGGAAATTTTATTTTTTTTGAGGTTGCTGTTGCCCGCAACGGTGATGTTGCGCTAAAAATAAAAAGCCCTTTGAAGAGCCCGGATAATCCTAAGCACAAGTAAAAACTTCATACCGTTGCTACGTTCCCGTCCTGGCGGAGTTTTGAAGTATACTTTGAAAGGCATCCGGACTCATCAAAGAGCTCTTGCAAAAGTCATAAAAAAACCAAGCAATTTTGCTTGGTTTTTTACGCTTGAGACTGACACGATTCGAACGTGCGACCTCCACCTCCGCAGGGTGGCGCTCTAATCCAACTGAGCTACAATCTCATTTTGATTTAACAGCTAAAGCTGTTGGGTATTTCGGAGGCGACAGGAGTTGAACCTGCCCAGCCCTTTCGGAACTGACGGATTAGCAATCCGTTGTATTACCGCTCTACCACACCTCCAGCTATCGGAGCGAGAGGGATTCGAACCCCCGGACCCGTGAAGATCAACGGTTTTCAAGACCGCCCCAGTACGACCGCTTTGGTATCGCTCCAAAAAAGATGTAAACATAAAATATATGAAATTGCGCGCTATGTCAACACTTGGAATTGAAAAAAAACAAATAAAATGTTTATAATTGAAAAAATGTAAAAATCAACCGGAACCGCCGGTTTTGTTCTGAATTTTATGGGAGTTGCAAATGAAAAAAAACAGTCTTCTTCTTGGATTTATTTTTGCTGTAATAGGGCTTTTGATGCTCATCTGGCCGACCGGCTGCATAAAGGCGGTTGTCGTTCTTTTGGGAATTGAAGCCGTTGCAAACGGCGTGTACCAGCTTTTGTATACGCGCAAGTTGTTTTCTGACGTAACGTTCCAGTATTCAGTTCTTATCCGCGGCATGATGAGTATTGTGGTTGGTCTTTTGGCGTTCTTTTTGCCGCTCAAGTTTGCGGCTACCATGTGGGTTGTCATGCTGTACGTACTTGCAATCTACCTGCTGCTTGGTTCCGCGTTGCTATTGTTCTCCATCGGTAAGTTGCGAGACTCGGATGTGAACCGCAGTCAGTTTGTGCTTGAGGCGCTTATTTCAATCGTGCTTGCCATCATTATCATTATGATTCCGATTAAGGTGGGAACGGCGCTCATCCGCTTTGGAGGCATCCTTGTTCTGCTGACAGGCGCGGCTTATATTTTTTATTATCTGCGGAACCGCCCGGAGGTTCGCGAGCCGATTGAGGTTGTGGACGAAATTTCCGGAGATTTTGAAAAGAGCGACGAGTAACAATCCGCCGCATGAATGACAGAAGGATTTCAAAATGATTTTAATAGAAAAGACAGAAATTTTTGGTTGGGAAGCCGCAATCCGCGGAATGCGCAATTCTTTTAACAGTTGGGACAAAAGCGACAGCCGCTACGATGCCGCAAAGGGCGAATACGTTGTTGGTCAGGCGGATTTGGAGCTTATGGATCGCCTGAGTCGTTCCGGTCCTAGCCACGCTAAATTCCTGCGGTACATCACCGTTCAGTTTGACGTTACCGCGCCGCGCTATTGGTGGGCAGAGATGGACACCTACAAGGTAGGAACTGTGCGCAACAGCTGCTCAACGATGCACAAGGTACAGGCAAAAGAATTCGTCCGCGACGACTTCAGCCATGAGCATTTGGACGAGGCAAGCCTTAAGGCGCTTGACGTTCTTATTGAGACGATGAACAAGGCACGCGACCGCTTTAACGACGGAAAGAACAAGGATGACTGGTGGCAGATGATTCAGCTGCTTCCTGCTAGCTTGAACCAAAAGGCGACCGTTCAGCTGAACTATCAGGTTCTGCAGGGAATTTACGAGACGCGCAAGAATCATCGTTTGGACGAATGGCACACCTTCTGTGACTGGATAGAAAGCCTTCCGCATTCAAATTTGATTATTCCGCCCAAAAAAAGTGAAGAGCGCTAGATGGACTACCTTTTGATGGGGCTTGCCGCAGTAATCATTATTGCGGCATTGCTTTATTTTAAGCGCATTTATTTTCCGGCAAAGAGCGCGAATGGGGCAAAAAAGACCCCTGCTCATGGTGTGGCACCGGGCTTTGCAAATTGCCCCATCTGTGGAACCATGCTGCGCCCCAGCGAGAACATTGTTACCAAGGTGTTTGCCACTACGGGGCAAGTGAATGACCAGATTTGCTACATATATGGCTGTCCGCATTGCTTTCCTGCGTGTCAGCCGGGAATTACGCGCACATGTCCGGTCTGTCATAAGGCTGTGGAACAAAAGCAATACCTTCTTGCACGCCGCTTTAATAAGACCAGGAGCGGAACTCCCCACGTAATCGTAAACGGTTGCGGAAACTGCAACCGGCATTAACGCCTGAATTCCGGTATTCATTTTTCTTTTTTACACAAAAAAAATAAAAAAATCTGCAAAATTTTTTACTTTTTTTCTAAAGTCCAAAATCGTATCTCCGATAGTAAAGTAAAGGGTGGTGAGAACCCGTGAAAAAAGCTAGGTAGATAACACCAAGGAGATACACTATGGTTATTAATCACAATATGAGCGCTATGTTCGCTCAGCGTTCCCAGGGAATTCAGGATCTGAATCAGCAGAAGAGCATGGAAAAGCTTTCATCAGGCTTGAGAATCAACCGTGCTGGTGATGATGCTTCTGGATTGGCAGTTTCTGAAAAAATGCGTTCACAGATTCGTGGCTTGAATCAGGCTTCAGAAAATGCTCAGAACGGCATTTCATTTATTCAGACAACTGAAGGTTATTTGCAGGAAACAACTGACATCATTCAACGCATCCGTGAACTTGCAGTTCAGTCTTCCAACGGTATTTATTCTGCTGAAGACCGTATGCAGATTCAGGTTGAGGTTTCTTCTTTGATTGCTGAAGTTGACCGCATTGCTTCTTGTGCTCAGTTCAACGGTATGAACATGCTTACAGGACGCTTCGCTCGCCCGACAGGAGAAAACGTTGTAACTGGTTCTATGTGGCTTCATATTGGTGCAAACATGGATCAGCGCACACAGGTTTACATCGGAACAATGTCTGCAATGGCTCTTGGTATTCGCAACGTTGGTGATGAATCAATCATGTCTTTGGAAACTCCAGACGAAGCAAACCGCGCAATCGGTACTTTGGACGAAGCTTTGAAGAAAATCAACAAGCAGCGTGCTGACCTTGGTGCTTACCAGAATCGCCTTGAATTGACTGTAAAGGGTCTTGACATCGGTGCTGAAAATCTCCAGGCTTCTGAGTCTCGCATCCGCGATACAGACATGGCTAACGAGATGGTTGAGTTCACAAAGGATCAGGTTCTCAGCCAGGCTGGAACAGCAATGCTGGCACAGGCAAACCAGAGCTCACAGAACGTACTTAGCTTGCTTCGCTAGAAAAATATGGTTTTTGCCGAATTATAGCCAGCAATTGCGTGCGGGTTTGCAAGGCAAACCCGGTAGTAGCCGTAGGCTACGACCAATGCTGGCACAGGCGAGTTTTGCGAAAGCGAAACTCGGTAGTGCGGCAACGCCGCACGTACAAACCAGAGCTCACAGAACGTACTCAGCTTGCTTCGATAGAAAAAAGATTAGTTGATAAGAAAGCGTCCGAAAGGGCGCTTTTTTGTTTAACGAAGTCATTTTTTTCAAAAACAAAAAATATTTTGTTGACAACAGAAAAAAATATGCTATCCTTTAAAACAGTTTAGCGCTAAACCTTATATTTTGAATTATGAGGTTTTTATGAAAAAAAGAATGTTCTCAGTTGCCTGTCTGCTTGGCGGGCTTGCATTGCTCGGGGGAATTATGTCCTGTTCTGATTCTGAGGATGAAGAGGCAATTTATGCATCGCAGACTGACGATTTTGCAAACGTCAAGAACCATGCGAGCGCAAAGGGGTACGCAAGTTCTAATTTGCGCAATGGTAAGACGGAGCCGGTAAGCGTAAGCAATCTTAACGACGGAAGCACGTCCGTGCAGTCGTACATCATTGCAAATACGACGGATGCCACAAATCCCGATGTGAATCCATGGTTTGCCGTTGATTTGGGTGAGGTGCGCGTTATAAATAAGGTCCGCGTGGTTCCGGGAGCTGGTCAGGACGCGGCAAATGGCGACACGTCTACAGCGGAGGGCTTGTATCCTAACGCATATCCTACAAAATATTCAGTTCAGGTTTCTGAGGATGATGCCGTTTCTGACCCATCGGAAATTCCGTCGCTGACATGGAAAACCGTTGCTGTGGTGAATGACGGCGTGTATGCTACAAAGAATGTTTCCTTCTGGAATACAAAGGCGCGCTGGGTTCGCATTCTGGTAGATGAATTCAACGACAAATACTGCTCATTGCTTGAATTGAGCGTGTTCGGGCCTCGTCCTTCCGTTGATTATTCGGACTTGGGAAAGGAAATCAACGTGCTCTTCATTGGAAACTCGCTTACTTATTACAACAACATGTGGAGCGTGTTTGAGGGCATCTCGCTTTTGAAGGGATATAACGTTCATGCGACGGCGGTAACCTTTGGCGGAAAGAATTTGATTTTCCATTCAAATGCGCCGAACACAGAAAGCGCTATAAAGGCAAAGAAATTTGACTACATCGTTCTGCAGGATATCTGCGGTTCGTTTACTGACGACAAATTGACGCGCGGTTCTCAGGCGATTATCGCAAAAATCCGCGAGAGCAACCCTGACGCAAAGCTTGTGTACTATGCCACATGGCCAAAAAAGACCGATCAGGACGCGCGAACTGCGGAATTCACGCTGTGCTACATAAACAAGGCTCAGCAGTACGGCGCGTTGGTTTCTCCGGCTGGCGAGGCATTCTACGACCTTACAAAGACGAACGAAAAATTTTACTACGAGGACGACGGAACGCATCCGCAGCCGGTCGGCTCGTTCCTTTCGGCAAGCACGTTCTTCTATACTATTTTTGCTGATGAAAAGCCTGGCGATATTTCTTCTTCACGCCACGACGAGCTTAACAAGCTGATTAACTCCTATGTTTCCGACAGCTCACTTGGAAAAGAAACTTCGTACGACCTTGGGCTTTTGAGCCAGATTGACAAGCTTGCGTATAAGTATGCTTCGGCCGTTCGTCCGGCGGCCGCAGATTCTACCGGTGCGACAAAATATCAGTCGGTTGCAAACCCTGATGCGGTGTACGAGGATTTTGTTTCTGACGAATAGGAGATGAATTACTAGGGACTTGCATGTTCAGAGAGGGGGAAAGACCGTGTTTCCGCAAAAAACGGATGCGCGGTCTTTTTTTTCTTGTCAAAAATGGGCGGAACGGTCTATATTTTGAATCATGGCAATTCAGATACGTTTAACCGCAGATTCCGTGGAGCTTAACGAATACATTTCATATATTCCGGCATCAAAAAAGCCGTTGAGCAGCGACGTTGTGTTCATCAGGCGCCGTGATTGCGTGTGGCTGTACGATGTGGGCGCGTGCAAGGAAACTGCCCACGAGATAGAGCAGATTTTCAGGAAGAAAAAAGTGGTCTTGAGTCATTTTCACCCGGATCACGTATGGAATTTGGTTTGCACCACCCGTAGCGAATTGTATGTGAGTGAGAACACGCGGAAGTATGTTCGGCAGGGAACTGTTGTTGACGACGAACTTGTTGTGCCTGCGGACGGCGCGTACCCCGAACTCAGGGTTTTTGCGGTGCCATCAAGCCATGCAAAGGGCTGTCTTGGCTTGCAATGCGGTGAGTATGTTTTTTTGGGCGATGCCACGTATTCCAAGGAAAAAGGCGGAAAGCGTTTTTACAACGAGCAGAGCCTTCGCGAGCTTATTGCGTGCATAGAAGGGCTTGACTGCGATTTTGTGTGCCTAAGCCACAGCCGCAGTTTTGTTCACAAAAAAGAGGACGTGCTGGGCTTGCTTACGGCGATTTACAATTCCCGCGAGAAAGGAAAGTCAGAAATTTCTGTTGAGCATTTCTTTTATGACGACGATTTGATGCAGGACGAGTTTGAGGAGCTGTGATTTGTGCGGAAGGCGGGTAAAAGTCGCTCCGCATGAAAAAGGCGGATGGCCTGCTTGAACGGCGGCATGGAGCAGAAAACGACTTTCGGCTCCATGCCGCCATTTTTTTTGCCCCATGCGGGCAATTTGCGGGGCGGTTATTTATTCTTGTTTTCAATGATGGTTCGCGCTTCCCCGGTCTTTATGTCTATAAAGCGCACAAAGAGGCTTACCTTATTGTCTGTGTTGAGCCATGCCCACAGTTTTGCGGCAAAGGTTTCGATGTCGCCGTCAATTTCTACGGGGAGCGGCTCGCCTTCGTAAGAGGGGAGCGGGGTGCCGTCGCCAAGGTATGTGTGGATGTAGCGACCCTGACCCGGTTGCGGAGCGTCGTAAGTAAATGTGTAGCGCAATGTGTTGTCGGGATTTCCGTTTTCGCTTTTGAGGATTGAGATTGCGTATTTGTAGCCGTCCTCAAGGTCAAGCAACGACGAAATGCGCGGCGTGTAGTTTGGCGCGTCGTGCTCGTACTTGCGGCTGCGAAGAGACTGTTCAAAGGTAAGACCGTTCTTAAGACCTTCGTAGATGGTGTCCGTCTGGTCGCCGTTTGTTACGATTGTTTTTTTGCCAAGCACGCGCACGGCGGCATAGATGATAAGGCTTGGGTCGCCCGCAATGAGCGACGGGTCAAATGCCTTTGTTCGGATAACGTCCGTTCCGTCTTCCTGCTCGGTTACAAAAACGCGGTTGCGGCTTCCTGCGCTGCGTCCCATTGTCCAATATGCGCTTACGGCATACTTTCCGTCCTTGGAAAGTCCCGCGATGATTCCGCGACCCGGGTAAGCGTTTCCTGTTAATTCTTCTTTTAAAGATGCGATTTTCATGGCAATTCCTTGTAGTTTTTTAAGGAGTATACTATAAAAATCATACTTATTCTATCTTTTGGCAGGCTGCTCCATGGGAATCAATTTTGATTTATAGGTATTAAAAAAAAATAGCTTCCAGTCGAAGTTCATCCTTCAAAATCGCAAGCTAGCTTGCT
>CAKZZR010000093.1 GCA_937885475.1 uncultured Treponema sp. | reverse complement strand
TCTTTTCCTACACGACGCTCTTCCGATCTGTTGAGCCAACAAGACCGATTCGCGTTCCCTGGCTGACCCACTGTCCTTTTTTTGCGATTATCTTTGACATGTGTCCGTATAAGCTTTGGTATCCGTTTGAATGCTTTATGATGACGTAGTTGCCGAATACCGGGCTTACGCCTGAGAACGCCACCGTTCCGCTTGACGTTGCAAGAATAGGCGTACCGGTAGGACACGCCATGTCGATTCCCGTATGATTTGAGCGCGCGCCGGTGAATGGATCGGCACGCGGGCCAAAGTAGCTGGTAAGGCGGTAGCGCCCTTCAATCGGACACTTGAACAGCTCGCCCATCGCCTGCTGAAGCTTTGACGTGTCCATCTTTGCACCGGGAATAAAGAGCGACTGCCCAACAGAAAGCTCGGAGCTTTCCAAATCGTTTACGTCAAGAAGGTCTTCCATCGTAACGCCAAAGCGACTTGAAAGCCCCGCAAGCGAATTGCCCTTCTGAACCGTGTACAAAAGACCGTCCATCGACGGAATCTTAAGCTTCTGCCCCGCGCACAGCTGGCGGACGTTGCCTATGTCGTTTACGGCAATGAGCGTAGAGATATTCTTAAGCCCGAATTTCTTTGTGATGCCGCTGATGGTGTCTCCGCTCTGAACTTTGTAGGTGCTGTAGGTAACCGGGCGGCGGAACAGTTTTTCCATCTCGCGGTCGGTAAGCGCCGTAGTGCCGACCAAGGTTCCGTCGGCGGTGTAGTCCTGCACCTCGTCCATTGCAAACGACTTGAGCGCCTTGTCCAATAGCTCAAATTCTGATTCCGCGGAATGCTCAAAGGAAACAAGGCTCGGAACCGTCTGATAATAGCCATACACTGAAAGCAGCGCCACAGAAAGCAGAACCGTGCAGAGCGCGGCGGCGGCTGCCATAAGAAAAACGCGGGAATGCGCGGACGCAAAATCCGCGCCGCGGGAAACCGCCTCAGAAAGCGCGCGTACATCGATGCGGAATGAAGAAAAAACGCCCGTGCGCGCGCGTACGCGAGACTGAATGCCTCTGCCTTCCCCAACCGAAGCTGCGCTAGAACCAAGGCTTCCCGCGCCAAGAGCGCTAGCGCCAACTTCCCCTGCCTTTGCCGTTCTGAGCCGTGCAAGGCGAGAGGAATGGGCGGAAGCGCCTTTCGTGCGACGGGACGGATTCATTCCGGTAAAATCATATTCCCCCGACGAACTGCGGAATTCCCCATGGATAAGCTTATCTAAAAAAGAACGCGCCCCGTCAAAAAGCGCGTCAAAAACATCAGTGCCGCGCGTTGCCCGGGAGCCGTTAAATCCTACGTAACTTACTATTTCCATACTTGACTATCGACAGAAAAACTTTCGCATATTAGAATATCTTTCAACGAGTTTTTATGTTCAGACGACTTTTAAAAAATTCACTGCCCGCATGGATTCTTCTTGGAATTCTCCTTGGCACCGTCATAAAATTATTCGTGCTGGACGTGCTTTCAATCTCAGGCTCGTCCATGCTTCCCACGTTCAAAAACGGCTCGTCCGCACCGGTTTTTAAATTGGCGTATGGTCTGGTAAAGCCGTTCCGCGGCGATTTTTTTGTGCAGTGGGCGGAACCGCAAAAAGATGACATCGTTATTTTCTTGCATGACAACAAAATAGTAATAAAGCGCGTAGTATTGGTGTCTGGCGAGCAACTAGATTTTTCGGCAGATTCGGAGTATAGTTTGCTTGTGCAGCAAAAAGCCGTTCCGCTTACCGAGCGGCAGTACCGCAGCCTTTCCGCGTTCACGGAAGTTCCGCATGGCTTTGTGCTTGTACTCGGCGACAACCCGGAAGCTTCAATAGATTCCCGGGATTACGGATTCGTTTCCGTAAAAAACATAACAGGAAAAATACTCGGAAAATGATTGGATTTTTCAAGAAATCTGCATTACTCACTGTCCTCGCATTCACCATCGTCTTCTTCATCTATGTATTCGCAAAATACGCAATGCTTTCCTGCACGCCCATGAACAAAATCACCAGCGTCAGCCGCCAGACGGAACGCGGCTCCATAGTCGACCGCAACGGAAAGCCGCTCGCCGTCCAGACAAATTTTTACCATGTGGGCGTAACGCCGCACCTTATAAAGGACAAGGAACAGTTTGCGCGCGACATTGCCGAACCGCTCGACATGACGACGGACGAAGTGTACAAGCTCATCGCAGATTCCGACAAGACCAGTTTTTTGTACATAAAGAAAAAGGTTGACCAGACCGTATATTCAGAACTGAAAAAAATCACGGACGACAAGAATTATATGTTCGTCGTGTTCGACAAAATTCCCGGACGCGTCTACCCGGAAAATTCCCTTGCAAGCCAGGTCATCGGCTACATGGGAGAGGAAGGCAAGGGGCTTGCCGGCATTGAGTATTCCATGCAGAACGAGCTTCAGCCGCCGTCGAGCGACAACCCGGAAAAGCCCGCTCAGGGAAAGAACGTCTACCTTACGATTGACGCGAACCTTCAGTACAAGCTTGAGGAAATTGCCCACGAAGCGCTCAGCACCACGCAGGCAGAAAGCCTTATGCTCATTGCAAGCGACGTAAAGAGCGGTGAGATTCTGTCATACATCAGCCTTCCAGAAGCGAACCTTAACGAATACAACATGGCGACCATCGACCAGACGATTGACAGCCCCGCCATGACGGCGTACGAGCCAGGCTCCGTATTCAAGATTTTTACGGTAGCCTCGCTGTACGACGCAGGACTTATAAAGGCAAACGACAGTTTTTTGTGCGACGGCGTGTTTGAGCAAAGAATCCGCGGCGGTGAGACAATCCGCATAAAGTGTCTTGAGCACCACGGCTGGGTTACCCCGCGGGAAGCGCTTAAATATTCCTGCAACGACGCCCTGGCGCAGATTGCCACCCGCACCACCGACGAGAATTTTATGGAGATGGTGCGCCGCCTTGGCTTTGGGCGAAAAACCGGCATTGAGCTTCCGAGCGAGACGCCCGGCTCCGTAAAGGAAGTTGGCAGCAAGCTGTGGTCAGCACGCTCCAAGCCTACGATTGCGATGGGACAGGAAATAAGCGTTTCCGCCCTTCAGATGATTCAGGCGGCAAGCGCAATTGCAAATAAGGGAATTCCCGTAAAGCCCGCAATCATAAAGCGCATAACAAACAAGGACGGCTCCATTGACTACGAGCACAGGGCGCAGAACCTTGAGCGCGTGTTCAAGGAATCGACGGCGGAATATCTTTTGAGCTGCATGGAAACCACCGCACAGTCAGGAACCGGAAGCCGCGCGCGACTGCACGACATCTCAATCGGCGTAAAAACCGGAACCGCGCAGATGGCAGACAAAAACGGCGGCTATTCAACGACGGACTTTCTTTCAAACTGCATGGCGGTATTCCCCATTGAGGATCCGCAGATAATTCTGTACATCGTCATCGTAAAGGCAAAGGGCGAAACCTACGCCGGACGCATCGTTGCGCCGGTCATTGCAAAGGCAGCGGATGAGATAATCGACCATCTGGGAATGAGCCGCGGAGATGCCGCCTCGCTTGAGCATAACGGCAAAATCACCATCTCCTCTTCAAAGCAACTGAACTTTGGCGAAAAGATGCCGGACTTTACCGGAATGTCAATGCGGGAGCTGCTTCCGCTCTTTAATAGAAAGGACATCCGCATCAAAATAAACGGCTCCGGCTGGGTAAAGGAACAAACACCGGAGGCGGGAACTCCCATTACGGAGAACATGCTCATTGAACTCAATCTGGAATAAGAACAAGGAACTGTTTGAAGCGCGATTTCCTCAGTTGATGACACTTTTGCGCGGTTATTTTGACCTGTTCTCAAAATATGCGGGAACGGAGGATGAGGCGAACCTGCATCCGTTCTGGCGCATTGCGAATGCAAAAAACGGTTCTCCCTGCGCAGAGGAGGACGGATTGCGCCTGCATTCCGCATACAACCCGGAACGGGAGGCAGAGGGAGCCGTAAGAGCGCTGCTTGCCCCCCAGCCCGCGCAAAACGGCTCAGCGGGCACAGAAGAACCGAGCGCCATCGTATTTCTGGGCATGGGACTTGGCTACGCACCGCTTGCCGCCGCCGCAGAACTTCCGCAAAAAACGCTCCTAATCGTAGAGCCTGACGCGGAGCATTTTTTGGCCGCGCTCCTCTTCCTTGACTTTACAGCTCTCTTTCAGCATCAAAAACTCGTTCTGGCAATCTCATGCACGCCGGAACAGGCAATAACGCTCATAAATCAGAACGGGGTGGAACAGAGCCGCTTTCTTTGCGTCAAATCACAGGCACACCACAACGAGGCATACTTTAGTGCCGTTCAGTCGCTTGTGGAACGGAACCGCGCCAAGGAGCAGATAAACTGCGCCACGCTCAAAAAGTTCGAAAAACGATGGACGCAAAATTGTAAAAAAAACGCGCCGCTTGTACGGACGCTTCAGCCGGTGAACGCATACAAGGACACGCTGAAGGGGCTTCCTTTCCTGCTGTTGGCGGCAGGACCATCGCTTCAGGACGTGCTGAGCGACCTACCTGCCCTGCATGAGCGCATGGTAACTGTCTGCGTTGACACGGCGCTCAAAGCCGCGCTCCGTGCTGGAGTTCAGCCGGACTTTATCATTCTGACCGACCCGCAGTATTGGGCATACCGCCACATTTCCGGTCTGTGCGCTCCGCACAGCATACTTATAACGGAAATCGCCGTTTACCCGGCAGTATTCCGCTTTGCCTGCAAAAAAATACTGCTCTGTAATTCACAGGTTCCCATGGCAAAGGAATTCTGCACAAAGGAGCTGGGAGACCTTGGCGCAGGCGGCTCCGTAGCAAGCGCCGCATGGAACTTCTGCCGCTTTGCAGGCGCGTCCGCCGTATATGCCGCCGGGCTTGACCTTGCCTTTCCAAAGGGCAATACGCACGCGCGTGGCAGCACCTTTGAGGAATCCGCCCCCACAACGTCGTTCCGCACCCGCCCCGCAGAAACCCTCGGTGCCACCATGAGCTACAGCGCAAATCCATGCTACGGCACGGACTACAACGGAAACCCCGTCCTTACCGACCAGCGCATGAAAATGTTCGCCTGGTGGTTTGAAAGCCGCCTTGCAGAATGCCCCGACCTTTCCACCTACACCTTTGCGCCGCAGGGTCTCGCCATTCCCGGCATTACGCCCCGCTCCATGTCGGACGCGCTCTTACTCCCAGAATTCTCCCGCGCAAACACCATCCTGCGCTGAACAGAACCAAATCCCTGAAAGTCGCTGGAGTCGAAGAGCGAGTAAAAGTTTTTTCTGATTTTCTCAGTTTTTTTCTAAAGTTTGTTTTTCACCCACCGATACTTTAAATGTCAGGGCGATGCAGACGGAATAACGACATCCAGACGCCTGCATGACCTGTGCTCTCCAGTTAAAAAACTTGAAAAATGTGTGAGATTTTTCAAGTTTTTTTTTATTTAACCTTGCGCACCATACTGCCGAACATTGAATAAGAGAAGAAGTTTAAAACAGCGCACGGGATGTCCTCATGGGAACAGTACGAATTGAAAATCTACAGCCGGAAACACTTTTAGCCGGCGACCTTATGCTCGACAAAAGCTTTCTTCTGCTTCCGGCAAATGTTCCCGTGTACAAGGAGCTTCCAGGGATTTTAAAAACCTGGCAGATCGGAAGAGCGTCGTGTAGGGAAAGAG
>CAKZZR010000092.1 GCA_937885475.1 uncultured Treponema sp. | reverse complement strand
GTCTGCAACTTCTCCTTCGCGCTATTTTTTATGCCTCTTCCTATAAAATTGATTTTCCTGTGCCAGCGGCTTCGACAACAGATTTTTTGCGTGCTACAAGCGTATTATGCGCGAATGCGTGATAACCTCGTTTCCGTCGTCAGTTATCAGCACGTCATTTTCAAGGCGGACTCCGCCTGATTTTTCATCGTACAGCCCCGGCTCAAGCGTTACCAGCATTCCCGGCTGGAACACCACATCCGCCGCCATGCGGCTGCTCACGCGCGGAAATTCGTGAATCTCAAGTCCTATTCCGTGTCCCAAAGTGTGCGGCATACGGCGCTTCGCCTTCTCAAAAATGCTTTCCGCCTGCTCGCACGCCTCCTTCACTGGAATTCCCGGCTTATAAAGACGCAGGCAGGAATCTGCCGCTTGCTGAACAAGCTCCAAAAGCTGCTCCTGCTCGGCGGTCAGCTCGCCCTTTGCAATGGTAAGCGTCGTATCGCTGGTGTAGCCGTTGTACACCACGCCAAAATCAAGAAGCGAAAGTCCGTTGCCTGGCCATTCGCCTGCCGTGTACCCCGGAAACGCGTGAATCGCCCAGCTGCGCGCAGGCCCCGCCGCAAGCGTGTCAAAACCCGTCCGCTCACAGCCATGCGCCCGGCATTCCCGCTCAATCAAAAGCGCTACGTCGGTTTCAGTCTTAATCTCGCCGCTCCGTACCTGCGCCTCAATCTTGTCAATAATAATGTCGCCAATGCGCGCCGCCTCGCGGGTGCATTCAATCTCGTAGTCGTCCTTTACCGCACGCAGGCTGACGGCGTAATCATGCACGCTTTGCTCGCGGCAGCGCACCTCCCACGAACCAAGCTGGTCAACATATTGAAGGAATTTTGGGTACGGCGTGCTAGGCGGAATCTCCACCTTAGAACTTCCGCCCACCACCGACTCAAGATTTGCCTGAACCGCAGGAATCTCCTGATTCTTATATTTTGTATATGGAATGATTTTGTCGCAGAACGCAATTTTTTTTGCAAGAATCTCGTCCCACGGAATGAGAATGCTGTTTCCAGCCTGCGGAATAATCAGAATCGCGTCGCTCGTATGCCCGGTAAAATAGCGGATTGCCGGCTCTCGCTTTTCCTCGCTGTCAATGAACACGGCAGCACCGATGTCGTTCATGTTAAGATACTCGACGATTTTTTGCCGTCGGCTCTGATACAGTTTTTTCATCTCATCTTTTGTATATTCTTTCATAGTTTCCTTCTTTAGAAATTATTTTGCGGCACGCCGTCTGAGTTTTGCAAGAATCGCAACCGCCGCCTCATCTTTAAATATAACCAGAAGAACGATTCCAATCAAACCAAAAATCACCGCGCAGGACGCAACCGGAATTCCGTACTCCAGAAGCCGGTTGGAAAAATGCAGCTTCTGAATGATGATTTCATGCGCAAAATACGTTGGACAGGCGGCAATCATGCTGAACGCCGTCATGCGCAGAATCGTCAGTAGCATTTTACGCGCGGTCGTAGCGGCATCCATTCCCGGCATTTTTTTCATGAATATAAAAAGGAACAGCGTGTTCACAAGACTCGCAAGCGAAAGCGCAAGCGCAATGCCGTCGCCCTTCATAGGGAACGAGAGCGCCAGCGCCAGAGCTATGTTCACGCCAAAGCTTATGATTCCCGCCGTCGTCGGAAGCTTCGTGTTGCCCTGCGCATAGAACGCCGGCGAGATGACGCGGTTCACCGCAATAAAGAACAGCCCCGCAATATGAAAGCGGAACACGTTCAGCGTCATGCGCACGGAATTGTCGTCAAAGCTCTTGGTCTTGTACACAAGCGAAATCAAATCCCTTCCGCACACCAGCGAATAGAATGTAACCGGCACCGTAATCAGCGCGATGATGTTTATTGCCTGCGCTAGCATCGTGTTGAATTCGTCCCACTGCTGTTTTTTTGCAAGAGCCGACAGGTCGGGAAGAATCACCGTTCCGATTGACACTGCAAAAATGCCCAGAATCAGTTCCTGAAGCCGGAGCGAATATTGCAGGCTTGAGACGGTTCCGGTTCCCAAATTTCCGGCTAGCGCCGTTGATACAAGGTCGTTCAGTTGGTACGCCGCCATTCCGATTATCGTAGGCACGATGAGAGCGCACACCCGTCGCGTTCCCGGATTGGTGAACGCCGTTTTTAAGCCGGTGAGCGTGGTTTTCCAGCCGGTTCTTTTTACGAACGGCCATTGGAACAACGCCTGAAAGCAGCCGCCAGTTATGACGCCAAAGCTCATCGCGCGGGCGGCAAGAGCCTCATGCGGAAGGTTCGTAGGATTTGCCATTGCGGGCGTAAGCGCATACGTGATGACCACGACGATGACATTGAACAGAACCGGAGTAAAGCCGGACGGCGCAAAAATGCCGCAGCCATTAAGAATTCCCTGGAAGAATGCCGCCGCTGAAATGACGAACAGATACGGAAACATGATGCGCGTAAGCAAGGTCGTTTCCGCAATGAGGGAGGCATCGGCATCGCCATTATAAAAGAACGGAACGATGAAGCGCGCAAGCAGAATGCCAAGCACGGTAACGCACGCCGTCAAAAAAGAAACCAGCGTAAGCGTCGCCGAAACAAACTGCTGCGTTTCAGCGTGCTTTTCGGGCGAATCGTCCTCTTCTATATAGCCGCGGAACGTGGGAATGAACGCGACAGAAATGCTGTTCTCGGCAAAAAGGCGGCGGAACAGGTTCGGAATCATGAACGCAATACCGAACGCATCAGCATACGCGCTCGTTCCCAAAAAGGCCGCCTTAGTCATCTCCCGGACAAGCCCCATGATGCGCGACGCGAACGTCATAAGGGAAAGCACAAGCCCGGATTTCACCAGTGATTTTTTCTGAATTTTCCGCATGCTTTTCAGCATATCCAAGATGACGCTTTTTTTCAATCAACATACCTCACGGCGCGCGGCATCAGGGCAAACGCATTATAGAGAAAAATGACAAAAAAAATAGCTTCCAGTCGAAGTTCATCCTTCAAAACCGCATGCTAGCATGCTA
>CAKZZR010000091.1 GCA_937885475.1 uncultured Treponema sp. | reverse complement strand
TTTCCCTACACGACGCTCTTCCGATCTCGCTCACGGCAACCGCAACCGTTCACGTTCGTGCGGACATCGTTCAGAACCTGCGGATGAACAACCCACGGATTTTTGTGGCAAGCTTTAACCGCGAGAATATTTTTCTTGAGGTAAAACCAAAGCATGACGCGCTCGGTCAGGTGGTTGACTGCATAGAAAAGCATAAGGACGAAAGCGGAATCATCTACTGCTTTTCCCGCAAGCAGGTGGACCAGCTGACTCTTTCCCTCAAGAACATGAATTATTCCGTGCTGAACTATCACGCAGGCTTGACCGACGAGGAACGGACGGAGCATCAGGATTTGTTCATCAAGGACAAGGTAAGGATTATGGTCGCGACGGTGGCATTCGGAATGGGTATAAACAAGCCGAACGTACGCTTTGTCATTCACTACGACATGCCCAAATCGCTGGAGGAATATTATCAGGAGATAGGACGCGCTGGGCGCGATGGGCTTGAAAGCCACGCCCTGCTTTTGTACAGCGCCGCCGACATCCACAAAATACGGTATTTTTTCAGCGAGGCCGCCGACGCGGAAAAATCCGAGGCGCTGCTGCAGGGAATGATACATTATGCGACCAGCCGCATGTGCCGAAGAAGGCAATTGCTCGGCTACTTTGGAGAGGCGCTTCCTGCCCAGCAGGAAAAATCCGCCGTCTGCTGCGACGTCTGCTCCGCCCCGGCGCTTCCGCTGAACGACCTTACCATTCCCGCGCAGAAATTCATGAGCTGCATGATACGCACCAAACAACGCTTTGGCGCATCTTACATAATAGACGTGCTGCTCGGCTCGCGCCAAAAGCGAATTCTGGACAATGGGCATGACAAGCTTTCTACCTGGGGAATCGGAAAGGAATTCGCAAAGGAGGACTGGTTTTCACTGAGCGAGGAGCTTGTTCTTGCGGGCTACATAGAAAAAACCGGGGAATACAACGTGCTGGTAACGACGGAGCTGGGGCGGAATGCGCTCGTAAACCGCGAGAAGATTCTGCTTCCGTTCGTCTGCACCGCACAGCGAGTGCTTAACGCGCCTGAGCCAAAAAAGCCGCTCTTTGCGCTGCACAAAAAGAATGCCTTTGCCCGGACGCTATCAGGCGCGGAGCTGGAGCTGTACAACGCAATCCGGGACTGGCGCAAGGCGCAGGCAGACGAGCAGAACGTACCGCCATACGTTATTTTTGGAGACAAGACGCTTGAGGAACTTGTTGAGAAAAAGCCGACGGATATGGGCGCGCTTCTGGACGTATTCGGAATCGGAGAAGCAAAGGCAGAAAAAATCGGAAGCCAGCTGTTCAGAATCATCGGAAATTTCGTATAAAAAAAGCGAAGCCGCCCGAAAGGACGGCCTCTTATATGTAAACGGGCTGCGGCTTCGCCAAGACCAACCCTAAAAAAAATGGACTGCTGAAAAGCAATCCATTTTAAGGCGTCTAACAGAATCGAACTGTTTCATAGTGGTTTTGCAGACCATCCCCTTCCCACTTGGGTAAGACGCCATGTAGAAATGACTATACCGTGTTCCGCAGATTTTGTCTAGTGAATTCATAAAAAATACGAAAAATTATTCAAGAACCAAATCCACGACCTCAGCATCAGTCGCCCTTACAAGATTCTCAGGAGAAAGCGTCAGCTGCATTCCGCGCACCCCGGCGGAAACGCTTATTTTTTCGTGAGTCAGCGCGGACGAATCTATGAACGTGCGGAGCTTCTTTTTCATTCCGAGCGGAGAGCAACCGCCACGAACATACCCGGTGAGCGCAAGCAGCTCCTCCGGCTTCACAGGATTTATCTCCTTGCAGCCCGCGGCATTCCGAGCCTTCTTCAGATTTATTTCATGGAGCGCCGACTGAAGGAACACGCACAGCTCCTTGCTCTCTGATCTCATGACAATCGTCTTGAACACTGTTTCCGGCGCTACGCCCAATTTCTGCGCCGTCCGCTCCGCAGCGCCCTTTGCCAGCTCATGCTCGCCGTCATCGTCATATTCCTTCGCCTCGTAAGGAATTTTCATGCTCTCAAGAATTCTGATTGCGTTGGTCTTTTTCATGGCAATATGATAGCACTGTTTTTATCGCGCTTCAATTCTTGCAATTGAGCAACGCCCCCATTTTTGGTATAATTTCTTTTATGGAAACACGTAACATTTTTGAGAACCTTTCTTGTATCGATCACAGATACTCTTTGTCGGAGGCTGACGCTTTTGCCGGCCTTTCTAAATATATTTCAGAAGAGGCTTCTATCCGTTCCTGCGCAAAGTGCGAGGCGGCTCTTGTAAAGGCTCACTTAAAGCTGCGCGGCAAGCTGACGGACGCGGTTGCCGCAGAGCTGGACAAGGTGGCGGAGAACATTGACCCCGAGGAGGTCTACACAGAGGAAGAAAAGACCAAGCACAATATCCGCGCGCTTGTAAACGTGATGAAGACCAAGGTAGACTCGGAAATCGGGCCGCTCATCCATCTTGGCGCAACTTCGGTTGATATTTTGGACACGGCGCTGAGCTGCCGTATGCGCGATGTTACTCAGAATGTCGTGCTTCCTGAGCTTAAAAAACTTGAAAATTATCTCTGCGACATTGCTGAGCGCGAGTGCGCTACCCCGCAGGTTGGACGCACCCACGGACAGCACGCAGTTCCTATCACCTTTGGATGGAGCATTGCGGAATTTGTAAGCCGCCTTGGAAAATCAATCCTGCGCATTGAGGAACTGAGCAATCAGCTGGTGGGAAAGCTTGCGGGGCCTGTAGGTTCTTACAACGGCCCCAGCATGATTGTGAAGGATCCAGAGGAGCTTGAGCGCACTTATGTAGGATTCTTGGGCTTGCAGCCGTCTGAGTATTCAAACCAGCTTGTGGAGCCGGAGTATGTCCTGCGTCTGCTTCTGGAGATGAATGTTGCATTCGGAATCATAGCGAACCTTGCAGATGACCTCCGCAACCTCCAGAGAAGCGAGATTGGCGAGGTGTTCGAGTATTTTGCCGCCACACAGGTTGGCAGCTCCACAATGCCACAGAAGCGTAACCCATGGAACAGCGAGCATGTAAAATCTCTTTGGAAGGCGATGTGCCCGCGCGTAATCACGTTCTATATGGACCAGATTAGCGAGCATCAGCGCGACCTTACGAACAGCGCAAGCCAGCGCTTTATCGCGGACTATGTTTCCGGCTTTACAATGGCGGTTGCCCGCATGAACAGCGTTGTTAAGGGCTTGCAGGCGGACAAGGAGGGCATGGCTCGTAACCTTGAGAATGCCGGCGGTAAGGTCCGCGGCGGTGTCCTGGCGGAACCTGCCTACATCCTTCTTGGCGAGGCGGGATACAACGACGGTCACGAAGTTATCAGAAAGATTACTCTGGAAGCAGAACAGAGCGGAAAGACCTTCTTTGAGGTGCTTAAGACACACGAAAAGGAATACGCGGACATCACGGCGCAGCTTGAAAAGCTCGGCGTGGAGAATCCTGCAAACTTCTTTGAGCACCCAAGCAATTACTGCGGACTGGCGGCGGTTAAGTCAAAGAGACTTGCGCTCAAATACCGCGAGCTGATGAAGTAAATCATATGATACGGCAGACACTTTCATTCATCATCGTCTCTATCTTTCTTTCGCTGGGCGGTTGCAACGTCCAGCAGCGGAATGCTGATTTTTCCGGTGGGCTGGTAACGCTTTACGACGCAGGAAAGGACGAAGCCGAGCTGGAGCTTCCAACTCAGCGCTGGCACGAAAACGACGCATGCATCTGCATCCTCTACGGATACGGCTACAATGACTCAGAATTCGTTTCTTCGATGAATAAAACTCTGTTCGCCCGCTACGGCAGCGCTTCCGACGGCGGCATAATCTATCCGCTGGTCTATCCGGCGGACTTCAAGCACGGAACGAAGTACTACATTTCATCTTTGTATGACCACCTTGAGAACAAGAACGTTCAGGGCTTGATTATCCTTGGCGCACCGGAAGGAACCTATTCGGCAATCGCACGGCTTCAGGACGCGTACGACGGAGCGCTTCCCTACCCGGTCATCTCCTTTTTCAGTCAGGACGATGTGCTTGGCATGGAATATTCAGCGGACTTTGTGCTGGACAAGGAGCAGAATGCAGAAATAAACGGCATCGTAACCCACGAGGAGACGCAGGATTTTGTAGCAGAAGTGCCGGCAATGCTTGAAAAAAGCGTGAGCATTCTCCGTTCAAGTGTCGCTCCCTTTGAAAAGAATGCAAAGCTGCTTGAGCTTGTAAAACTCGTTGCCAGCGGCAAGCGGGTCATCCGATATTCTGACCCAGAAACCGGGTTAATTTCCATCAATCATTTTGTCTTGGAGTAAAGATGAACTGCCTGAAGCAGCTGGAGAACGGAATTTTTGCAACCGAAGCAGACCTTCTCGCCCTCAAAAAGCGCAAAAATGCACGCTTGCTCGTCTTTTCTGACTCTCACGGCGACCATACGGTCGTAAGCGACATTTTCAGGCAGTTCGGAAGCACCGTTGACGCGGCAATCTTTGCGGGCGATGGCTTGTACGACGTGCTTCACACGATGAATAACGCCGCAAAGTACTCCGATGCGATGAAAAACCTTCCGCCAGTCATCTGCATGGTGCGCGGAAACAACGACACCTCGTACCTCAGTTCGGATTTTTTGGAGGACATATTCATTCCTCGCCGGGCTGTGCTTACGGTCGGCGCACGCACCATTCTTGTAACTCACGGAAACGAATCCCACGTCTATTATTCAACTGACGCAGTTGAGATGGAAGCAGAGATTACAGGCGCGAACAGCGTAATCTATGGGCACAGCCACGTTCCGGCAGAAAACATGCATGTCATCTATTCAATGAACCCTGGAAGCTGCTCATACCCGCGGCGGCGAAGCCCCAGAAGTTGCGCCGTACTTGAGATACAGGGGCGGAACATCTTTTCAATCTTCTACTCCATCGAGACTGGCATAAAAACAAAATTCATTCCCTATCATCCTGAGCGGCTCATCTACTAGACGCGCGCGAACCGCCTACAAATTCTCAGAAAGCGCAAAACCTGCCGCATCATGACCGGGAAACACGAGCGTTTCCTGCGGAAGCGTCGTATACAGACGGTTCAGCGTAAGCATCATGTCCTTAAGACTTCCTCCCGCCAAATCGGTGCGCCCATGCGTGCGGTAGAACACCGTGTCGCCAGAAAAAAGCAAGCCCGCCTTCTTGTTGTACAGGCACATTGAACCACGGGTATGCCCCGGCGTGTGCAAGAATTGCCATTCAGCAAGCAGAGCGCGCACAGACTCGTCCTCTGTCTGAATAACGTCGCTCAAAAAAGGCTCTCCCCTTACAAGAACGTCCGGGTCAGGCAAGCCACGCATGGCGTCGACAAGCTCCTCCAAGCCCATGTCACGGAGCGTCCCGCCCTGAGCTTCTGCCGCATGAACGCCGCAGATTGCAAAATCCTCTGCATGGCAGACCAACGGAACGGCGGGGTACAATTCCTTCAGACTCCGCGTGCCGGCAATATGGTCAAAATGCCCATGAGTCAGAATAAAAGCGACCGGAACAAGGTTCCGTTCCGCAATAGCCCCCGTTATCCGCCGGGAATCGCCACATACCTCGCACGCCGCAGGATCAACTACAAGCGCATGAACGCCGTCAAGCACTATAATCCACGTATTAATCTGAAACGGTCCTGTATGAACGCAAAAAATTTCTTCTTTCATATAAGCAGAATACCAAAAAGCACAAAAAAAAACTGATTCCGAAAACGTGTCCGAGCAGAAGCCCGCGTCAACGACGGAATCAGTTTTCATAAAAAATATCAGACAGCCTTATACAAGCATATTGCCGTCAGAAGACTCCGGCTGAGCGTCGTCCTGTGCATCACTTGCATAATGAGGAGCGGAGAAAGCCTCGTTTGAGGAAGCTTTTTCTGCGGCTGCATATGCTGCCGCATCCTCCGCGCTCTGGTCGTCGTATCCGTCAGCTTCCGCTGCATGGGAATCAGCGCCTTCCTCGTCCTTCTGACGTGAATAGCTTACAGAAAGGCTGCGTCCGCGGTATTCATAGTTGTTCAATGCGTTGATAGCCTTGTCCGCATCCTCTGCAAAAAGCTGAACGAATGAATAGTTCGCGAGCACACGGATATCGCCGATGCGGTCGCGCTCAAGTCCTGCAACGCCAATAAGAAGGCCTACCAAATCACGCGGGAACACGCGGCGGTTGCGTCCAATGCTGATAAAGATTGTTGCGGCAACTGCCGGGTCAATCTGCACGCGCGGACGCGGCTGGCGTTCCTCAAACTGCTCGTCAGAAAGCGGTTTTCGCTCGCGAACGGGCTTGTCAAAGGCCTTTGCCTTGCCGTCATGAAAATCGCGGCGCGGTCTGTACTGTCCGCGGAAGTGTTTCATCTGATTCTTGATTAAATATGCGGCTACATATGAGCGCATTGTAATCGGAACATTTTTTTTGAACACTTTTTTCAAATCATTGAGGAGATCAGGATTTTCCTGAGTTCTAATTTTTTCCACTGCATCTTTTAAAAAGAGCGCTACTGAATCCATGTCGATTTCTGAATTACGATTGTACATACATACTCCTATAAAAAATTGTCAGACCCTTGCAGAATAATAAGAGCCATTGCGCTGAAAGCCGAGCGAACGTAAAGCCGGCTCCATTGCCTCTGGCACAATTGATGTCAGCAAAAGCCATTCTTTTTTTTGGTCTTTCAAAGCATCCAAATACGAGGATATAAGCTGCGTACCAATGCCAAGACCTCTGAATTTTTCCTGAACATAAAAACTTGTTAGAATCACAACGTTATCTGTTCTGTCTGAAAGCTGAGCCGCCGTAATGCAGCCGACAATCTCATCTGATACAGAACGGCATAAAATTCCGCTCTGGAAGTGATTTTTTCCACGCTGGAACAGCTCCAGCCATAAATCAAAAATTACGTTCTGTATGTCCTGATGGTCGCCGGCGCCTGAATATTCAAGGGCAGCCGCCTTAAAAAAATCGGTAAGCTCCTCCTCATCGGAAGAACTGTACGCATGAAACTGAAAATCATCGTCCAGCAGATTGTCGCAATCCTCCGGCTCATCAGGAAGCTCTTCCAAGCCCCAGACCTCGCGCAGCTGATTGTACCACCGGCTCACATACCGGCTCATCGTTCTGTTCTTATACTGGTGCCATGTCTTTTCAATCTCAGGATATTTTTTCAGTGTATTTTTAAAATTCTTGAATACCCCCCTTCCCGAATGAAGCACGTCCAAAAGCTCCTCTTTTGCAAAAGGCGCACGCAGGGAACTGACAAAATCCTCGCGCAACGCAAAGCCCTGGGCAGACGTCCACTCCGGCAAAGAATAAAAACTGTCATCATCGCAGCATACGGAATCAGAATCAGACACAAGAACGCCGCGAGCGGCATCTACAAAAAAAGTCTGATTCTGGTTTTCCAAGGCATTAAGAATTTCGTCAGAAAGCCTTGCCGTAAGCTCGAACACCATACATTATTTTTCCAAATCACTTCGTTTTGCAACGATTCTTGACACAAGCCCATATTCAACGGCTTCCTGCGCACCAAGCCAATAGTCGCGCTCCGTGTCCTCTGCAACCTGCTCAAACGGTTTGCCCGTCTGGTCGGCGATAATCCTGTTCAGAATTGCCTTTGTCTTTTCCATTTCCTTTGCGTGAATCTCAATGTCGGTCGCAACACCGCGCATTCCGCTGGACGGCTGGTGAATCAGATAGCGGCTATTCGGCAGCGCCACGCGGTTTTCCTTGTCAACGGCAAGCAGGATAAGTGCCGCAGCGCTGGCAATAAGCCCCATTCCCACAAGAACGACAGGTGCCTTTATAAAACGAATCATGTCAAAGATTGCAAATCCTGCGTCAACGTCGCCGCCAGGAGAATCGATGTACATATAAATCGTCTTTTTATCGTCATCTGCCTCAAGCACAAGAAGCTGACGCACGATTTTTTCTGCCAAGTCCTTATTTATCTCGCCGGAAAGAATAATCTGACGGGTCTTCATAAATTTTTCTGTCAGCGGATCGGGCATTTCCGGCATTTTTTTCTTCTCATCTTCTTTGTCTAAACGGATTTCTTTCATGTACTGTCCTGTTTCTATTTTTTATACTCTTTTATAAATATAACGGAATCACCGTCGGTTTTCAATCTTTTTTGCTTCATCCCAGAACGCGTCTTCTTCCGCAAGGTGGTCGCAGTCCATGGGAATTCCGCTTTCCTGCATTTTTTGCTCAACATAGGTAAAACG
>CAKZZR010000090.1 GCA_937885475.1 uncultured Treponema sp. | reverse complement strand
TGCGTGAGTGCGTGAGTGCGTGAGTGCGTGAGTGCGTGAGTGCGTGAGTGCGTGAGTGCGTGAGTATTATGAGAAAATTGCTGTGTGTGTCAAGTACCTTACGCAGAAAAATCATATGATAAGTATATTATGCTTTACTTCAGAACGCAAGAAAATTACAGCTCCTTCCTGAAAATATACGTCATGTACGGCACTCCATCGGTGGAAAAGGTCTTGCATTCTTCCTTTGAGATAAGCTCAAAGTTATTTTCTATATAACAACTCACATTGCATTCGCCGTCCGTCCAAAGCCAGAGGTGCATATCTTTCTATACGGAAAAACTGGTATAATTCACTTTTCAAAAGCGTGTTTCTCCAATACTATCTAGTTATGGAAAAAACAATCGAAGTGAACGGAGTTCCATACACGATAATAAAGCTTCTGGGGCATGGAAAAGGAGGCTATTCCTACCTTGCCCAGTCTGGTAAAAAGAAGGTGTGCCTAAAGCAGATTCACCATGAGCCTTGCGATTACTATCAGTTTGGAAATAAAATTCAGGCGGAAAAGAACGATTACGCACGACTTTCTTCTGCCGGAATCAGAATCCCTGGGCTGATTGACATTGATGAAGAGAACGAAAGACTTGTAAAGGATTTCATAAGCGGCGATACGATTTTTGACTTGGTGAAAAATGATTGTGAGCTTTCGTCCTTTCTTTTGCAGGTTCGTTTTATGGCGGAGCAGGCTAAGAACGCAGGTCTAAACATCGACTATTTTCCTACCAACTTCGTGGTCTCTGACAGTGAGGAAAGCAAGGGTGAGCTTTTCTACATCGACTACGAATGCAATTCCTATATGGACGAATGGAATTTTGAGAACTGGGGAATAAAATATTGGTCAAAGACGCAAGAGTTTTTTGATTATCTGAAAAAATCTGAAAAGTAGGATACCGCTTTTTAGCTCTAGTGTCTCAGCCTTGTTTTCCACCAATCGCCGCCTTAAGCTCGTCATCGTAGGTCTTAAGCTCAAAAGACGTTCTGCGTGCAAGCTCCAAGTACGAGGCATCGTAATACGAAAGGTTGTATTCTTCTGCAAGGTCAAAGATACGCTGCCTGATTTCGCCGTCGCTCTGTGGGTCGGTGTATATCGGAAGCCTCTGCAAGTCGTAGAGAATATCCAGAGCGTCGGATTTTGAAAGCAGCGATTTTCCGCTTTTGTTTTTGCGTGTTTTATATAGAAGAACATTCTCTATCTCGTACCAAAAAAGCTGCGGCACATAGATTTGTCCGTTGTTCTCAAGCACATACTCAAAGTCTTTTATGCAGTCAGAAAATTCATCGTCACAGATGCCGTTCAAAAGATATGAGGCCATAAAAGAGGTGTCGCACACAAAGCAGGGAAAGGGGCGCGGCTTTTTCTTAGTATTTTCTTCCGGCATTCTTCAGCTCCTTGAGTTCTGCTCTTGTGATTGCCTCAAAATTGCCCGACTCCTGAATTTGCCTAAGCCTTTTTGAGCGTTCCAGGATTCTTTTATGTGCTTCCAAAGCCTGCGTGTTCCGTGCCGTCTGCGCGCCTTGCAGAACTGCGATTTTCTTTCCGTTCTTGGAGATGTTAAAAATCGCACCACCCTGAACCTTTCTTAAAAGCTCTGAAAAATAAGTCTTTGCATCAAAAGCGCCGATGTCAAAAATATTACCGCCGCCTGCAGCCATCGTAAAATCCATAAGCACCTCCTATTTTTTAACCTCTAATTAAAATGTAATCCCAAAATAACAAAAAGTCAACCAGTTTTTTAACTAGTTTTAGTTGATTTTTTTCGTGGAATGTTGTATTCTTTTATTATGAAAAAAATCCTTGTGACCGGCGGAACGGTCTTTGTAAGTAAATCTGTTGCGGAATATTTTTCCTCTGAATCTTCTTGTGGCACGCGCTACGAGGTGTTCGTTTTGAACCGCGGAAGCAGGGAAGTGCCAGAGGGAACTCATCTTATCCGCGCGGACAGGACGGATGCATCTTCCTTAAAGACGGCTTTGGCGGGCTACGATTTTGACGTCGTTATTGACGTTTGTGCCTACACAGGCGCGGACATTCAGAACCTTTTGAGCGCGATAAAAATGCCAGAGACCTACATCCTCATAAGTTCCAGCGCGGTCTATCCCGAGACGGAAGTGCAGCCATTTACAGAAAAAACAAGGACTGGCAGAAACTCTTTTTGGAACGACTACGGAACTAATAAAATCGAGGCAGAAAAAGCTCTGTTTTCCCAAAAGAGTGATGCCTATGCAATCCGACCGCCTTATTTGTATGGGCCAGGGAACAATGTTTATCGCGAAGCTTTTGCGTTTGATTGCGCGGAGCAAGGCAGGGCGTTCTATCTTCCAAAAAACGGCAGGATGAGAATGCAGTTCTATTATATAGAAGATTTGTGCAAGATTCTGAAAATCATAATCGACCAAAAGCCAAGTGAGCATATAATCAACGTCGGGAACGAGAGTTCTATTTCTGTACTGGAGTGGGTGCGCCTTTGCTACAAGGCTGTCGGTGCGGATTTTACGAGCAAGAACGTTCCAGAAAGCCTTGGAATTGAACAGCGAAATTACTTTCCTTTCTACGACTACGAATATTTCCTTGATGTGAGCATTCAAAAATCGCTTTTTAAAGGCGACTGCATGGGCAAGACCCTGACCACAACTAGTCTTGAGGAAGGTCTTAAAAAATCCTACGAATGGTACAGGAAGAACAAGGATAAGGTCAGACGAAAAGAATACATTGACTTCATTGATGGGAATTTTGGGCAAGACGCTTCTTCATGAGATTGTTTTGTAGGTAAATTCCTTGCACAAGGCTAAAGTCCATCGTACGCCTCAATGTCCCTGAGTCCAAGCTTACGCCTGTCCGTACGCTTTTTTACTTCTTTTCCGCCTGAGCTTTTTGCGCATAAGTCTCCGCTGGTAAGCACAGAGCTGGATTTTTCGCTTGAAAGCCTCCGCTTTTTCGCCTCGCTTTCCAAAAGCCTGAATGTCTCGTCTTTTTTTATAAGGATGTCGTTCGCACTGTTAAGATGAAGCGAAAAGCTAACTTCCTTTTGCTCAAAAAGATTCTCAAGGGCGGCCTCGATGTCCTTAAGGCAAAGCCCTGCCTTGTTTTTTCCCAGGATTTTGGCATTTTCGCGCACCTTTTTGGCAAGGATTGCTTCCGTAATGAGCGACTTTTCCTTCATCGCTTCCAGAGCCAGGGCGATTTCCTTCTGTATCAAACTCAGCTCACTCATCCAAGCTCCTTGCACCGCACCGATGCCTTGTCCACGTTCTTAACCGCAATCTGAAAGTCGTCCTCGTAGATTATTTCGCCGGGGGCTGTGTCGCTCTCGCTTTTGTAAAGCTGAACGCCGTATTTTTTTGCCATGTCGCGGTAAAATTGCATTTGACCACACATATCCCTTCCGCGCTCGTTATCCTTGTACCACGTTATTGCGCCGTCGGGGTTCCCGCTTTCATAAAAGGGCGGAATCGGAAGGTTTTCCTCAAACCATTTGCGGTTCTTCCAATATTCTGCTACTTCGTCCTCGGTAAGAAGTCCTTTTTCCACAAGGTACCACACTGTGACAAAAAGACCGACAGGCTCCTTTGTTTTGTATGCGATTTCCGCACTGTGAATTCTAAAGTAGGTCATAGTTGTTCTCCAAACAATTCATACCCTACCATATTTAAGGATTTTTTGCATTAGGTTTGTTCGTTCGGTTTCCGTTGACATTACAGCTTCTTCCTGAAAATATACGTCATATACGGTACAGTTGCGCTAGAAAACGGCTTGTATTCTTCTTTTGAGATAAGCTCAAAGTTGTTTTCTATATAATAGCTCACATTGCATTCGCCGTCTGTCCAAAGCCAAAGGTAACGGGGCGCGTGGCTGGTCTCTGCATCGAGCAACGGCGGATTTTCTTTTGAAAACGATGACGAGGAGTTTTGTATTTTCTCAAGGCTTTCTCGCAAGATACGCGTTCCCCAGCCTTTTTCAAGGCTTATAAAAAGGCAGAGTTTAAGGTCGTCCGCGCCCATAAGCGAAAAAACTTTCTCGTCCATCATAAGAAGGTACTTGCGTCCGTTAGTAAAAATCGTTTTTTCTGAGTCAGAAAGTTTTTTGACAGCGGAGTTAAACCAGATGTCGCTCCGCATGTCGTTTTTATGCGCAAAGAACGAAATTGCCTGAAGAGAGGAGGTTTTATTTTTCATCTCAAATTGGAGCGCGTTCTGGTGCATGTTCGTGTGGATTATCATCTCAACGTAAAGACGGTTGAACTTTTCGCTCATTCCGCTTACGTTCCAAAGCGGAAAAACCTTGCTTACAAGAAGAGGCATGTTTTTCTCATCAAAAGGCGAAAGAAGTGCGTGCTCCAAGGTTTTCATAGAATCTGCGGTTTCTGCACTGTGAATTCTAAAGTAGGTCATGGTGCTTACGCATCCGCAAAAGTCTTTCCGTCTTCAAGGGTAATCTGGAGCTTGGTGTACTCGCTGTGAAAGTCGTTCCTGAGGCGGTCAAGATAGCGTGCGCTTTCCCATTTGCACATCGGAAGGTCGTGAAGAAGGTAGTTTCCGCAGGCTTCTGGGCGGGTGGCAGGCACTTCGTCCTGAGTAAGAATCCACTCAAGGCATTCAATGGTAAGGTTCCGCATGTCCTGAACGCTGTATTTTCCAGTCATGATTATGTACATTCCGGTAAGGCAGCCCATCGGACCTACATACACAACATCGTCCTTTACGCGGGAATTGCGAAACCAGGTTGCCATAAGATGCTCAAGGCTGTGGATTGCGGACGGTGCGATTGCAGGCTCCTTGTTAGGCTCTGTAATCCTTAAGTCGTAGGTGGTAAAGCCCTTGTCCTCTCGAGAGACATAAATTCCCGGCTTAAGGTGTGTGTGATCTATTGTAAAACTCTGAATGACTTCCATGATTACGCTCCTGAATTGAAAACTGCACTATTTTAACATAAAATAATCAGCATGAACAACTTGAAAAAGAATTTTCTTTCCATAGTTTTACTATTTTTTGTCATTCCTGTTTTTGCTCGGCATTATCAAGAGGCAATCTCACCAAAAGCCGGCGGAGGTTATACAATCACGCTGGACTGTTTTGAAGAGGATGACAATGTTTTTATCCGTCCGATTGGCTATGCACAGAACAAAGAAAGCAAAACTTTCAATCAGACGAGTTATGAAAGTAACACAAGCCGATACATGGACTTTCTTGCACTAGTAAAAGACAAGGGTACATACTGCGTTGGGTTTATGTCCGATTCGATTAACCGCGGTGTGGGCTTTGCAGAAATGATTGATTGCCGTAACAAAGAAGAAGCACTTGAATTGCTGTATGTGTGGTCGGTCATTCTTATCCGAAATATTACAGAAAAGGTTTCCGACATTCATTGGTATCCTCAGAATGTAATTACAGAAGGAATAGAACAAAAAGCCACTTATTACTTTTTCCCAAAAGAAACGGGCTATAACGAAAGCATTCCGATTGCGCATGTTACCGGCTTTGAAGTATATGACGGCATAAAAAAAGTCTCTAAAAACGGCGGATATTTTGTGTACCGCGTAGAAGGCTATGATGACCCGAAGGCTGGCGTGCTCGGAACAGGCTACGTCGGAAACCAGTCATTCATCGCTCTTTCCCCGGATGGCGGAAGCATCAACGACCAAGAAGGAAAGACCTTTGTGCGCTGTGGCGAGCGGGTTGCAAAGCTTGAAAAAGTAAAGGAAGCTTCTTTTCTATAGGCATTGTGAAGTGTATCGCTAAGAATTGTTTTTCCTTTACAATACACTCCACAATTCGAACTTCTCTTTTTGTATGACTGAAAGAATGAAATTAGAATTTTCCTGTGTAGCCGAGTTCTTTTAGACGTGTCTGTGTGGTCAGATTCAGGCTAGTTCCTTCAAAAGCTCTTGTTGTTGATCTGCTCTTACCCAGCTCGTTTGTCTCCATGTAAGTAAAGCATATTTTTGAAACAGATTCTGGAATGGTGATTTCAGAAAGATTTTCACAACCGTAGAAAGCATCCTCGCTTATAAATGTAACGGTTGAAGGAAGCACAACTTTTTCAAGCAAAGGATTTTTATCAAAACTTCTTATAACGGTCGGACCTTCTGGTATAATCACTGTTTTGAGATTGTCGCAGTATTCTACATAGGGAAGGTATGTTTCCTTTAAGGGAGTGCCGGTAACCTCGTTCATGAGAGTTTCTGAGTGAGATTGATAGTAGATGTCATAATATTTATTCTTTGGGCGCTCGTATTCTTCGATTCCTGCTGGAAGTTTTATGTATTCCAAGGCTACAAAATGTGTTAGGTCAAGAGGTTCCCAATTATCTATAAAGGAGGATCCTGTTTTTCTTACGCTATCTGGGAATACGATATGCGTGATCTTGTCGTTGCATTTTGGTGATACCCATGATTCTGTAAATGGATTCCATGAGGATTCTCCGAATTCTGTATCTTTATCAGCAAGTTTTTCAACTTCTAAAACTGGCAGACCTTCAATGGTAGCAGGAATGATAATTTTTTCGCTCTTTCCAATATACTTGGTGATTTTTACGCCCTTGCCATCATCAGTCAGCGTATAACTGAAATCGGAGGCAGGATTTTCCTTGAACGATTGTGGTTTTGCGTTTTCTTTGCCTTTGCACCCAATAAGTGGAAGAATTGTTGCAATTACGACACAGAATAATAATTTTTTCATAGTATAAAACTCCTTTTTTTCCTATTTTTTAGGAAAAAAAAATCAGACATTTTTCAGTTATAAAAAACTTTCTGTCTGTAAAATAATTTTTTTATGCCAAGGTAGGCACACCGCCCGACGGACGGCAAAAAACATCGCGTACTCGCAGAGCGAGCGCACTGTTGTTTCCATAAACACAAAAAGACCGCACGCCACAATGCCTGAACGAACATACAGACGCACGGTCTTTGTAAAGAGAAAGGTTGGTATTGTCTTTGGAATAATTGCTTTTAAAGCACAAAAAGCCCGCAAGACGGGCAGAGAGCACGAGTTTGCGAAGCAAACTCGGTAAGCTCGCGTAGCGAGCGGCGAGCAGAGCAGAGCAGAGCAGAGCAGAGCAGAGCATTAGAATTTACACTGTAATCTGTCTGCATTTCTTTTTGCCTCGCGTTTTTTATTCGTGCGGAGGGTTTAATACCCCGATGCTTGCATCGTATAAAGGGTATTAAAGCCGACTGCAATACCTTATGAGAACCAACATACCTCGCTGCTTGCGGCGAGGTTGTTGATTAGGATACTTTTAATTATACCACGGAATTTTATGGTGGCAAGCAGGAAAATCACAGGATAATTTTCTGATAGTGTGATATACTATTTTCGTAACACAAGGAGGTATTGCCATGAGAACTATGACCCAACGCCAGGCGCTTGACCAGTTGCCAGATGACAGCATGGTAAAAAAAATTATGCTCCATATCCTCAACACGCCCAAACCAGACTTTACCGAGCTTGACCGTGAGATTGATGAAGAAACTAAGAAATGGCTTGATAGCCTTGATGAAGTTACACGTCGCCGTGTTCTTGCTACGCCATCATCTTAGGGGGTATTTATGTTGCTTGCGTCTATTTTTCACGAAAAATTCAAATATGAGCATCTGATTGAAACTCCTCATAATCTTGAAGAAATCAAGTCCTTCACCGTCGCACAACCAACGGGCAAAGGTCTTGAACGCTACCTAAAACTGATGGCGGAACAGGAAGAATACAACGGCGGAAACTGCACCTATCTTGTCCGCGACAAGGAAACAAACGAAATCGCCGCGTATTTTTCTTTGCATACAGGTTCATTCACGCTCAAAGATCCCAATCAGAACGATGATGATGCAAGCAAATACACCGTGCCGTCTGTAGAACTTTCTAACTTTGCCGTTAATTCCACCTACCGCGAAAAACACCCAGAAATCTCTCGGCTTGGCGAACTTGTATTCCGCCGTTTTATCATTCCGACGGTAAAGTACGGTGCAGAGCTGTTCGGAATCCAAGCGATACACATCTACGCGCTACCCGAAGATGATTTAATCAACCATTACAGCTTGTTCGGCTTTAGCCGCCTGCCATCGGAGATGGAAGCATACATACACGAACACCTAAAACCAGACTACGACAGCAAGTGCATTTTTATGTATCAGATTCTTTAGATTCAGCGGTCTTGCTATTCCACTCTTTCTTTCCCTCTTGTAGAATGCTTTTTATGGGAGAACAATATGAACATTCTTGTTTCGGGACTTGTGAATACAGAGACTTCGGTGCGGGTGCGGGAATTTCCTGTTCCGTATTTTCCGATTGACTATCCGTTTTTTGGAGTTTCGTCCGTTGTGGGCGGGGTGGGGTACAATATTTCAAGGGCGCTCAAGAGCCTTGGGGATTCGGTGAGCTTTGTTTCTTTTGCTGGGGATGACGTGACGTTCAGAACGATAAAAAATCAGCTTGAAAGCGACGGTATCTCAAGCGTTCATATTCAGAATGCGCTTAAGGCTACGGCACAGAGCGTGGTTCTGTATGACCCGAGCGGGCGGCGCGAGATTTACTGCGACCTTAAGGACATTCAGGAGCAGCGCCTTGACGTTTTGAAAATCCGTCCGCTTGTAAAAAATGCAGACATCGTGTGCGCATGCAACATAAATTTTAACCGCACGCTCCTGCATGAGGCAAAGCGACTTGGAAAACTTGTCGCGACGGATGTTCACGTGCTTTCTGACCCGGACGACGAATACAACAGGGAATTCCTTGAGAATGCCGACATAGTTTTTTTGAGCGACGAGGCTCTTCCGTGCCCGGCGGAGGAATTCATTTCTGTCCTGAAAAATAAATATCCTGCAGAAATAATCGTGATGGGGCGTGGTGCCCGGGGAGCTACCATGTACGAGCGGGCGACGGACTCAATCAGGAGCTTTGATGCCGTTCCGCCTGAGAAGGTCGTGAACACCGTTGGGGCAGGGGATGCGCTTTTTTCAAGCTTCGTGCATTTTTACGCGAAGGGCTTGGGCGCACAGAACGCCCTTTGCCGCGCCCAGATTTTTGCTTCGGCTAAAATCGGCTCAAACGGCGCTTCCCTTGGCTTTCTTACGGAAGAAGAGGTCGAGAAGCGGGTATAGCACGGTTCATGCGGCAAGACGCATTCATTCCTGCGGCGGGGTTTGTGATTTTAGAGGGGTTGTTATGAAAAAGGCGATAATATATGTTTTTTCTGGAACGGGAAACACGCGGCTTTTGGCGGAACGGTTCAAGGCGTATCTTACGGACTACGACACGACCATTCACGACATTCGCATGGAAAACCGCGCGTATACGCCGTTTCCTTTGCCGGAGGGCTTTGACCTCATTGGCTTTGGTCATCCCGTGCACGGGTTCAATGCACCCAAGGTAATGGATGATTTTTGTAAACTTCTGCCTGGTGTAGAATCAAAAAAAGCGTTCATGTTCAAATGCTCGGGCGAAGGCTTGCATTTTAACGCCTACGCAAGCCAGCGCATAATCCGCATTCTTGAAAAAAAAGGCTACCAGTTTGCCACCGACCGCCATTTTGTCATGCCGTACAATATGATTTTTCGCCACACGCCCGAGATGGTAAAAAGCGAATACCTGTATGCGGACGCGCTGGTGCGCCTGAATGCCGCGCAGCTTCAGAGTGGGTATTGCGAGAACGTGCATAAGAGCCGTCTTGCCGCGTGGTTCGTGCCGCTTATCCGCATAGAATGGATTTACGCCCAGGTTCAGGGGCCTAGCATGCGCGTTGACATGAAAAAATGCGTGAAATGCCAAAAATGCGTAAAAAGTTGCCCGCTGGGGAACATCCGCTTTGACGGAAAGCGATTCCGCTTTGGCACGAACTGTGCGCTGTGCGTGTGCTGCTCATTCGGTTGTCCTACAAAGGCAATCAGCATAGGACTTTTGAACGGCTGGCGCGTAAACGGAAGCTATAAAATTCAGCAGACTGCCGCAGACCCTGCCGTGCCGTTTCCTGCGTTTGGCGAGGATTTGCGCGGGCTAAGGCGCTGGCTGTTCTACAAATACTACCGAACCGCCGACGCAGAGCTTTTGCAGGCGGGAATTTCCGTTTTGAATAGGTAAAATGTATTGCCCGCGCCACACGGAAATCAGTTTTATAGGAAGATGCATAAAAAATAGCACGAAGGAGAAGTTGCAGACTTCAAAAACACCCATTTTTGTTGCCGCGTAAGCGGCAAACTTTATAAGTTCCAAGGCAAAAATGCGTGTAGCAAGCTAGCTTGCGATTTTGAAGGATGAACTTCGACTGGAAGCTATTTTTTTAAATACCTATACATCAAAAATTGATTTCCATGCCTGCGTCATATGTTTTTTTTTGCCACTGACGCTTCATTTGTGATAAAATAGAAGAAAGAGGAACGTATGGCAGATTATAATCCTCGTTCGCTGCATGCGGACGACTTCATTCATCATGGGGAGATTCTTGAGACTCTTGCATATGCAGATGCCCATAAGCACGATGAAGTACTGATTGATTCAATTTTGGAAAAAGCCCGCCCGCGGCTTGAAGGTAACGGCTACCGCTGCGCCGGGCTTACACACCGGGAAGCTTCCGTCCTGCTTGCTTGCGACATTCCTGAAAAAACAGAGAAGATGTTCGCCCTTGCAGAAGAAATAAAGCAGGCTTTCTACGGGAACAGAATCGTGCTCTTTGCGCCGCTTTACCTTTCAAACTACTGCGTGAACGGATGCCTTTACTGCCCGTACCACGCAAAGAACAAGCACATTCCGCGCAAAAAACTCACTCAGGAAGAAATACGCGCTGAGGTGATTGCGCTGCAGGACATGGGGCATAAGCGACTTGCCATTGAGGCTGGCGAAGACCCTGTGAACAATCCGATAGAATACATTCTTGAGAGCATAAAAACAATCTATTCAATCCACCACAAGAACGGAGACATCCGCCGTGTGAACGTAAACATTGCCGCCACAACCGTAGAAAACTACACCAAACTGAAGGATGCGGGAATAGGAACGTACATACTTTTCCAGGAAACATACAACCGCGCGGGCTACGAGGAGCTTCACCCCACTGGCCCAAAGCACGACTACGCCTGGCACACCGAGGCAATGGACCGCGCCATGGACGGAGGAATTGACGACGTGGGGCTTGGAGTTCTTTTTGGGCTTGAAGGCTACCGTTACGAGTTCGCCGGGCTTTTGATGCACGCGGAACACCTTGAGGCAGTGCATGGCGTGGGACCGCACACAATAAGCGTTCCGCGAGTAAAGCATGCTGACGACATAAACCCAGACGTTTTTGACAATTCCATTCCTGACGACATGTTTGCAAAAATAATCGCGTGCATACGAATTGCCGTTCCATATACCGGCATGATTATTTCCACCCGCGAAAGCGAGGCTGTACGAGGGGCGGCACTGCGATTGGGAATCAGCCAGATAAGCGGAGGAAGCCGCACGAGCGTTGGCGGCTACACCACGGAAGAGCGCCCGCATGACACGGAGCAGTTCGACGTAAGCGACCAGCGCACTTTGGACGAGGTGGTGCGGTGGCTTATGGAAAAAGACCACATTCCTTCGTTTTGTACGGCATGCTACAGGGCAGGACGCACCGGCGACCGCTTTATGGCGTTGTGCAAGAGCGGGCAGATTTTAAACTGCTGCCATCCCAACGCGCTTATGACGCTTACCGAATATCTGGTGGATTACGCCAGCGAAGAAACGCGCCGCCTTGGCTTTGCCATGATTGAGCGCGAGCTGAAAAACATTCCAAAGCAGAACGTGCGCTCGGTGGCAGAGGAGCATATTGAGGCCATAAAGCATTCTGACCGTAGAGACTTTAGGTTCTAGCCCTTGGATTTTGAGGAGAACACGCATGAAAAAAATGACCATCCGTTCATTCCTGCTTGTATGCATATTGTGCGCGCTTTGTCTTTGCGGCTGCCGGAAGCACGGAACGCCTACAATCACATCGAATTTTGTGTCCATCGGCTACAGCATAGACGACAAATCCTACAATTCAAAGGTCTGGGACGGAATACTCGGCTTCTACGGCGACATTCGCGGCGAGGAGGAGCATTTTGGCACCCTGTACGATGTTACGTCCTGCTGGAATGCCGAAAAAATTGAGCCGGCCCTTCTGCAAATTTCGGAGGC
>CAKZZR010000089.1 GCA_937885475.1 uncultured Treponema sp. | reverse complement strand
TATGCGCGCCGTTCAAAAATCAGCGGCAGTGTTCACCGTCTCGGAATTCAGTGCGGAGCGAATCAGACATCACCTAAAATGCAGGAAGCCGCTCGTCGTAACCTATAATGCTGTTCCCGCGTGGTTTTGTGAGGAAGACTCCTCTGCTTCTGATAATACGGCGATGTCTGAGGATGCTTTTTCCGACGCTTCCGATTCCGTTCTTTTTGTTGGAAACATAAAAAAACACAAGGGGCTTTCCGTTCTGGTGGACGCATTTGTCGCTGCACGGGAACGAGGTCTTCCGCTCAAGTTGCTTCTGGTTGGAAACAAGGATAATTTTCGTACCGGAGACACGGAGGTTTTTGAAAAAATTGAGCGCGCGCCCGCGGGTAGCGTTCGTTTTACCGGAAAAATCTCTGATTCCCAGCTTAAAACGCTTTACAAGACCGCCCGTTTTTTGGTGCAACCTTCCTTTTACGAGGGCTTCGGCATGCCGCCGCTAGAGGCGATGAGCCTAGGCTGCCCCGTCATCATGAGTGATATTCCGGTGTTCAAGGAAATATACCGCGACTTTCCGGTTACGTTCTTTGCATGCGGCGATGCGGACGACCTTGCTAAAAAAATGCTTGCAAAGGCTTTTGAGGAGCGGAAAACGATTTCGCTTCCCAATATATATTCGTTTGAGCGCACGTTCTCGCTCATAGAAAAAACGCTCTGCGCACGTCAGTAAAGCTTTGCGCAGAAATCCCACTTGGAGGCATGGCATGAAGGTTGCGATTGTTCATGATTGGCTTGTTAATTACGGCGGCGCAGAGCTGTTTGTGGAATATCTTCTGAAAATTTATCCTGATGCGGAAATTTTTACGCTGGTGTACGATAAAAAGCGCATTGGAAACCATTTTACCAATTCAGTAATCCATACGTCTTCAATGCAACGCCTGCCCTTTGCCTCCCGTTTGTATACCAAACTGCTTACGTTCATGCCGCGTGCTTTTGAAGCCTTCGATTTCTCTGGCTTTGATTTGGTCATCTCCAGTTCGTCGTGCTGTGCAAAAGGCGTGATTACCCCGCCCTACGTGCCACACATCGCGTTCATTCATTCGCCCATGCGATATGCCTGGGATTTGTTCTTCGACTACAAAAGACGGAGCGGTCGCCTGACGCGCTTTTTTATGGACAGATGGATTCCCTCGCTCCGGCTGTGGGATTACGTCTCAAGCCAGCGCATAGACACAATCATCGCTAATTCCCGCTTCATCGCACGGCGCATTCAGAAATTCTGGAATCGAAGTGCGGAGGTCATTTATCTTCCGGTTGACGTGAGCCGATTCAATCCCGCGGACTGCCAGCGGGAGGACTATTACGTTGCGTTCAGCCGCCTTGTTCCCTACAAGCGGATAGACCTTGCCGTCTCTGCCTGCAAAAAACTCGGAAAAAAACTTGTAGTCATCGGTGGAGGCTCGGAGCTGGAAAACCTTAAGAAGCTCGCAGGAAATGCTTCCGGAATAAGCTTTCTTGGACGCGCACCTGACGATGTGCTTCAGCATCATTTGCAGCGGTGCAAGGCATTGCTTTTTTGTGCGGAAGAGGATTTTGGATTCGTTCCGCTTGAGGCGCAGGCATGCGGTGCGCCGGTCATTGCATTCGGGCGCGGAGGTGCACTGGAGACTGTGCAGGACGGAACGACCGGCATTTTCTTTGAGCGTCAGGAAACAGATTCCCTTGCCGAGGCAATCCTTCGTTTTGAGAACCTTGACACTTCCGGCGCGTTCAAAAAGGATGTGATTGTCGCACACGCCCGTTCCTTTACGGAGGAGCGCTTTCAGCGTGAATTCAAGGCGGCGGTCTCGCGCACGATTGAGGCGGTTTCCAAGTAATAGACAGCAAACGTTTTTTAGTCTAAAATTAAAGCATGACGTCAAACGATTTCACCGTTTTTTTTAAGAAAACGTATCGGAACAGCACAAGCTCCCTTTTTTCAGGGCTTATGATTATGATTTCTGATGCAGTCGGTCTCTTTCTATGCGTTGGGCTCTCTTTCTTTGTCATCAATCTTATCGCGCCGTCTGCAATCAACTTCCGCTCTTTCATCTACTATTCCCTTTATTTTCCGCTCATGCTGGTCGTTTTTTACGCCGCCGGCTTGTATCCGGGAATTATGGTCAGCCCTGCGGACGAAATACGCAAGCTTACAATCTGCTCGTTCTTCTGCTTCATAGGAATTTGTATCAGCATCGTCTTTTTAAGCAAGGACAGTGATTCCATTCAGTCCGTATTCACGGTGGGACTTCTGAAGGACAGCAAGCGCAAGGGCGTTTTGTGCGCTTTTTTGCTTGCCATTCCTATTTCTTCGCTCGGACTTCCGATTATGAGGGAAATTTCCCGCCATTTTCTGGGAAAAATGCCCTTCTGGGGCGTTCCTGCGGTCATTTACGTAACTGGTTCAAGCGGAACTGACATCATCGACCGCCTCTTAAAACGAAAGTACTTAGGTTATCATCCAGCCATCATCATCGACAGCGAGGCTAAGGACTGCTCCATGTATGGCGACGTTCCCGTTTTTCCGGAGACGCAGGAAATTCTTGATGTCATAAAGCAGCTGAACATAAAGGTTGCCATCCTCTGTTCCTACGAAGGCGTGCTCAGACCCATCGTGTCGACGTATCGCTACACAATCTCCGTCTCAAAGGGACAGAGCCTGTATTCAAGCTCAATGCAGGCGCGCGACTTAGGAGGAATCATCGCGTTCTCGTCCACCCATAATCTTACGCGTATCACGAATCTCATGCTCAAGCGCTTCATAGATATTTTTGTCTGTGTACTTGCGGCGGTAATCGTCGTTCCTGTCTCAATTCTGATTGCCATTGTGGTAAAGCTTACCTCCCGCGGACCGATATTCTACGGTCATGCAAGAATTGGTAAGAACGGCAGGGTAATAAAATGCTGGAAATTCCGCTCAATGTACAAAAACAGCCAGGAAATGCTTGAGCAGATTCTGGCGACAGACCCTGTGCGCCGTGCTGAATGGGAGCGCGACCGCAAATTCCTTGACGATCCCCGCGTGACGCCGTTCGGAAAAATCCTCCGCAAGACCAGCTTGGACGAGCTTCCGCAGCTGTGGAATATTTTTGTAGGCGAGATGAGCCTTGTAGGTCCGCGCCCGGTTACAAAGGACGAGCTGGTAAAATATGGCGAGGACGCGGACTACGTGCTTTCTGTAAAACCGGGGCTGAGCGGCATGTGGCAGATTTCCGGTCGTTCCGACACCGGATACGAGGAGCGCGTTTCCTTGGATTCCTACTATATTCAGAACTGGTCGATTTGGCTTGACTTGTGGATTCTCATAAAAACGGCGTGGGTTGTCGTAAACGGAAAAGGTGCCTACTGATGAAAAAGCTTCTGGCGCTCCTTATTTTTGCCGAGTCATTGCTCTCTCTTTTTGCAGAAGGGTATCGAATTGACGGCGTTGATTATGACCTAAAGGGACAGACCCGAAAATATGCGCTTGAGACTGCTGTTCCTGCTGACCGCACAAAAATCTTTGAGACTGAAGACGAGCTTATGGCGTACATCAAGGATTTTGAGATGAAAATCAACAATACGCGGGCTTTTGATTCCGTTGCCGTTGATTTTACTGTGGCAGAACCTGATGATGACGGTGTGAGCGGCGTACGAGTTTCTGTTTCCGCAGAGGATTCACACCACCTTCTTGTCGTTCCCTACCCTAAGTATGATTCCAATACGGGCTTCAAGCTTAAACTCAAGGCTAAGGATACGAACTTCCTTGGCTCTCTGGAGACAATGAACGCCGATTTCAATTTTTCCCTTGAGACGAATAAGGACGGTGATTTTGACAAGGCGAAGGGGGGCTTTGCCTTTGATTTTGACTATCCATTCAAACTAGGGTCGCTGGATGCCATGTGGCTGAACAGCGTTGACGTGAATTATGCCATCGGCGATTCTTCTCCTGATTGGAATTTGATGACTGGACTGAAGCTGACGAAGCATTTTCAGAAATTTGATATCGTCAATCAGTTCAAGCAGTATTTTATCCGCCTCATCGACTATGACCTTGAGGACGATGACGGCGTTACCCACACGCTTGACAACGTAACCTATTTTACCGAGGAATACACGTTCTCTGTTCCGATTGTGATTCAGGAAATTCAGAACTGGGGAAAGGTTTATTATACGCCTGTCATTTCCGCCAGCACCAACTGGAATACGGATTCTGATTCCTCGTACTATGACGATATTCTGCTGACGACAGACCTTACGTTCAGTCAGACGCTTTCGACCGGACGCGTAAACTGGATTGAGAATTTTCGTGATGGAATTTCTGCGTCCATCACTCAGTCCTATGGCTATTGCATCTCAAACTATTCATTCAATCCTGGAATAAGCGGCGAGCTTATCATTTACCGCGCTCTGCATTTGCCGTTCGGTTCTCATACGCTCGACTTTGGCTTTTCCACTGACATTTACGCTTTTGCCTACATGAACGGCTATTCAAATTTCGGAAGTCGACTGCGTGGCATTGCCGATGACCAATACTACGACGAGGACGAATATCCTGAGCTTGTGAACATGAAGTCGGTTTCCTCCAAGGGTGCCTTGGTTGTGAACCTTGATTTTCCGATAAAATTAGGGCGTATTTATTGGGAGAATGTGCCTGTCATCAAGAAGTTGTCTTTTGCACGGCATTTTGACATGGAGGTTCAGATTTCTCCGTTCATTGATTTTGCACTGATGAAAAACAAGGCTACGGAAAGCGTTTTCAATCCGCGGGACGGCTTTCTTGCCGGTGGTTTGGAAGGAATCATCTATCCGCTCAAATGGAAGGGGCTACAAGTGCGCGGCAGTCTAGGCATTGATTTAAGCCGCAAGATGCCAAAGCTAAAGAGTCGCTTCAATCAGGATTGGCGCGATACCTCCGTAAAATCATACGAAATTTCAATCGGAATCGGTCTGTTATACTGATTCGTGCGGAAGGTCTGATTCCTTCGGGCTGCAAAGCTGTACCCCGCTGTTTGGGCGGGGGTATCGTTCATTCTTATCCGAGCAGTTCCGCAAGCCGGACGGCAGCTTTTTCTTTCCAGTATTCTTCCGGTGAGCAGTCTTTCAGCACGTTCAGAAGCTGCAATGTGAACGTGAGTTTCTTTTCGGTGTATGCATCCTCTGCAAAATTATAGAAGCCCTTCCACACGTCATTTTTTATGCCCCACTCTATGATGTCAGAATAGTTCAGAAGCTCTGAAAAAAATCCTCTGAGATTCGTATATTCATATTCAGGATTGCGTTTTGCCATCACATCGTTGATTTTTGTGAATGCCGTTATTATGCCTACGGAGCTTGCATCCAGCGCCTTTCGGAATTCCTTTTGCGTGCGGTAATATTCCGCTATGTCAAAATACGCTTTTAGCGTTTTTGCGTTTGGGTTCCGGTAGAGCTGGAAGTATTTTTCCATGCAGTTCTTTTTATTTGATGAGATTGTGTTGTTGATGGCATTCAGAAGGGTTTCGTCTCTGAACGATTTGTCCTGAGCGAGCACCAAAAGCAAGTCTTTTTCATATTGGTCAAAATCGCCCTTTACGTAGCTTACGCCTGCCATTTCATACAGAATGTCATATTTTTCGTCAGGAATAGAAAGATTGAAGCTGTTCTCAAGCGCATTCTTGTAGAATGTGAGCGCAAAATCGTATTCTCCTTCCAGCTTGTATATTTTACCCATCAAAAAATCCGCTTCTGGAAAAGATTCCGTGGTGCTGATATAGGCGATGAGCCGTTTTTTTGAGTCCTCATAGTTGGGTTCCGCATCGTTTTTTTTATACCATTCAATAATCTCTATTGCATCCGTATCCTGCCGTTCCCGCAGTATGGGAAGCGATTCTGCGATGGAATCTCCCGCGTACTTTACTTCGGCTGGCTTGAAGGAATTCTCCAGAAGGTTCACTTCGTACTGGATTTTTTCCTTGCGGTGGCTTTTTGCCAGCTGTGCGTACTTCATTGCCTCGCTGTAATCCTGTCTTTCAAAGGCAATGTTGGCAATCGACATATATTTTAGGTCAAAGTTGAATTCCTCAATCCTTGACTGAGCGCCCAGTGTATGCGCGGCAATAAAAAAAAACGCGAATGGTATTAGAAATCTCTTTTTCATAAGAACCTACAGATTGTTCAATTCTTCCTCAAATACTTTATCGGCATCTTGCGCAGGTATTCTTCGGACAATTTCGCCTTTTTTAAAGATAATTGCGCTGTCGCCTGCACCCGCAATGCCAATGTCCGCATGCTTTCCTTCGCCGGGACCGTTTACGACGCAGCCCATGACGGCAACTGTTATGTTCTTATCAAGAGAAAGCAGCTTGTTCTGCCAGCGGGCTACAAAACCATGCACATCAAACCCCTCTCGTCCGCATCTTGGGCAGGAAACGAGCGTTACGCCACCCTTTCGCAGTCCGCATTCATGAAGAATCTCTCGCCCGGTTATCACCTCGTTTTCAGGAGTTGAGGAAAGGCTTACGCGTATGGTGGAACCAATGCCTTCTTTTAAAAGATGTGTGAACGCCATGGTGGATTTTACTACACCCGTTATGAGAGGACCTGCTTCAGTGACGCCCACATGCAGCGGAATGGAAAACTTTCTTGCGAATGTCTCATTTGCGTCTATCGTCTCCTGCACGCTGGAAGCCTTCATGCTCACCACGAATTGGTCAAAGCAAAGTTCCCCAAATACATCGGCTTCTCGCGAGGCTGTCTCCGCAAGGGCTTCCGCTCGGCTCATAACACCGTCCAAAACCTTTTGAGCAAGATCCTTCGGTAGGCTTCCAGAATTCACTCCGATTCGTATGGCGGCTCCCTTTTCGCGGCAGGCATTAACGACCTTTTCAACGCGCTCCCGACTTCCTATGTTTCCAGGATTTATGCGGATTGCGGCAACATTTCCCTTAAGACATTCAAGGGCAAGGCGATAGTCAAAGTGAATGTCCGCGACCAGCGGCATATCTGTTTTTTCGGCAATGTGGCACAAGGTTTGCGCGCTTTCTGTATCAGGCACGGCAAAGCGAAGAATGTCACAACCAAGCCCCTTCAGAACGGAAATTCGCTCTGCGGTTTTCTCAATTTCCTCGTCGGAAAGAGAGACAATCGGCTCCTTCCACATGGTCTGAATGGTAACAGGGCTGCTACCGCCGATAGAAATACGCTTTGTTATTCCAGAACCGCCAAGAAAAACGGTGTTCGTCGTAAGAAATGATGCACTCATGCAATCTATTATATAGCATACCGCCGTTAAAAAAAAGCGCTTCTGCTGTTTTTTGCAGAAGCGCTTTTGTGCAATAGGCGTGCTTGTCTTAGCAAACAATCATTGAGAATACCATTGCGAACAAAGCAACAGTCTCACAAAGACCTACGACCATGATGTACTGAGCGAAACCTTTTCCTGTCTCACCAAGGGCATCAGAACCCGCAGCACCTGCCTTTCCCTGTGCGATAGCAGAGAAGCACATTGCAAAACCAGAAGCAATACCAAGACCAAGGGCGAATGCCGGGTTTGACGAGGTAGCTTCAGAAGCTGCCATCTGCTGCATAAGAAGGAATCCGTAGATAGTCTGTGTCAACGGAGCGCCGGCAAATACGGTAAGGATGAACGGAGCCGGCTTGTTGTTTACATAACAACGTTTCCAAGCGCCGATTGCACCCTGACCTGCAATACCGATACCGATTGCCGAACCAATTGCGGCAATACCCATACAAACAGCTGCACCTAACATACCAAAATTCATACTAATACTCCTAAAAAGTGTTTTATTTTATTTCTATTTTTCCGCTTCACTGAACGGACAATATTTAAATCCAGACCACGACATGCCAAGATGGTTGGAGAACTCCAACGTGTTCAAGCGCACGCCGTGAACGATTACAGAAAGCAGGTTCAGAACCATGTTTAAGCCATGTCCAAAAACCAGCAGAATCACAAGGGCAAGGAACAGAACAGCGTGACCGACCAAAGGTCCTGCCATCTCATTCACCGTATTGGAAATTGCCGCTCCGGCAAGTCCAACCGCCCACAGACGGATATACGAAACGATATCCGAGAATACATTTACTACGCCTAGCAGAACCGAAATGATTCCCTTTACGCTTTCCATTATTGAGGCAACGATGCTTCCGTCGTAGTTTATGAAGATAAAACTGAGCGCAAAGCCGAATGCCACAAGAACTATGGAGACCGTTCCAATAGGAACGCCGTAAATAATCTGGTCAAAACTGAAGATTGACGAGCTTACGACCATTGAAAGAACGACATAGTACATACCCCAAATCTGAAGCATGGAACCAAGCTCTCCAAGAAATTTGAGGGAGGTTCTGTATCTCGCCATTCCCTTGAAATGTGCAACCGAAAGTTGCAGGAATGCGAGCGTAAAGCAGAAAATCTGAAGATTCTGCGCCGTCGTCAAGGTACCCTTTGAGGTATCGTCCGTCCAGAACGGAAGCCAGCCGATATCAGCGAACGCATTTGAAATAGGCGGAACCGAAAGGTTCACGAGCCATTCTGGCAGCTGCTCCGGCTTGAGACCAAACCATGTGCAGGTGACCGTTCCCCACGCAACCGTTGCAATTCCTAAAAGCAAGCCCAACTTCAGCATTGGCGGCACCTTCTGTTTTTTTGAGGCTGTCTTTATCATCATAAGAATCATGACAACCGTAACCAGAAGACCATAGCCTCCGTCTCCGAAAATCATTCCGAAGAAAATCGTGAAGAACAGCAGGAACCAGCCGGAAATGTCATACTCGTGATAGCCAGGAACAGTTCCCAAAAAGTCCGTAAGCGGATATATAAGGCTTACAAGCTTGTTGTTCCTAAGCTTTGTAGGAACCTCATCCTCTTCTGCAGGGTCGTCGTAAGCAATAGCCCACGCATTTGCAGAAGCCGCCGCCTTGAGAGTGTCCAAACTGTCAACCGGAACGAAGCCAGTAAGCCATGCCAGATCAGAACCCTTGCCATCTGCTTCTTGTCCCATTCCCGAATAGACGGTCTCAAACTCTATGTCAGATTCCAAGTTCTTTCGGAATGCAGAAATCTGCGGAACGAATACGGCAAGACCTTCAAGTTCCTTGTCTATGCCGAGGATTTTTTCTTTATCAGAATCAATCCGTGCCTTTACAGCCGTTGTTGAATCAGACGGCATAGGCACCTCAAACGCCTCGGCCGGAAATCCCTGCGGACGCTCGTCTGAGGCGTCGGTCAGAAGGAATCGCACGATTTTTTTCTTGCGGTTTACGCAAACCGTTTTTGCGGTATCGTCGATAAGCGCGTACTTATCTTCCGGAATTTCATACATTTTCAATGAAATGCCTTTTTCCCGTAGATATGTAAAATCCGCTGGCGTAACCTCGCCCCATGCAGAAAGCCGTTCAAGCTCCGTTGTGTCAGATGTAATTTCTTCCAAAAGTTTTTTCTTTTGTTCGGAAAGTTCCAGAACCTTTTTGCTGATGGAAACAACCTCGTCCCCGGAAACTCTTTTTGCATCCGCATGCTTTTTGGGAAGCTTTATCTCGCCCAAAATGGAAGAAGCGGTAACCGCATTTGAGTATGCTTCCTTGTAGGAAGCAAGCTGCTCACCCTTTCCTTCCACCTGCTCAAGATGGACTACCCCCACCTTCTTAAGCTTTTCAAGCGCCTCTTTTCGTTCCTTGTTCAGGACGACGAGGGAGACTTTTTTCATTGGTACAATCATTCAGAAGCCTCCTTTTTTGCATCGCTTGCAGCCTGAAGTTTTTTCTTGGAAATCTTGCTGCGCACAACCGCCGCAACCTGCTCGTCTCCAAGGTAGACTGAGATTTTTTTGATATTTGCCTTTGTCTCCGGAATCTTAACCTTCTCAAAGAGGTTCACGCGCTGAGTCGTAGTCCTGAGCTCCTTGTTCAGGAGCCGAACCTGCTCGTCAAGAACCTCTGCCTCCAGGTCCAGTGACAAGGCTTTTTCCATTCTGTCTGCAGCCAAGTCAATCCATAACGGAGTTTCGTACAAATCATAGTCGCCGCGGGAAAAATCAGCACCCTCATAAATCGGAATGGTAACTCCGGCAATATTTCCGGTGCCTTTTCTTATGTTCTGAACGGTAACCATCTCCGGCTTGAAGGCCTCTGCCTCGCCGAAAACGGAAATCCACTCATCAAATTCTTTTTCCAGCTGAGCCCTTTGGGCCCTGACTTCCTTTGCCTTAGCTTCTATGGTACGAATCTCTGTCTGGAGCTGCTGCTTTTTGAGCGTGAGAGTCGGAAGATAGCGCTTGTACATTTTAAGCGCGTCTTTCTGAACCTTCTGCTCATTTTTAGTCAGCTTTATCTTTGCCATACGCCATTCACCACAAAACTATTTCTTTGGCCAATATTTCTCAACCAAAGCCGATTTGATACCAGTTTCAGAAGGATCAAAGCAGTCCGCAAGAATCTTCCATCCAAGGTCAAGGGCATCTTCCAGCTTAATGTTCTTTGAAAGGTCCATCATCTCAGATTCGAACTCCGTACCGAACGCCAGGAGCTTCTCATCCCATGCGCTCATATTGAAACCCATCGACTTTTTCTCAAGGGTGTCCTTGTAGTTAGCATACAAACGAATCATACCGTCCATAAGGGCGCGGTGGTCATCGCGTGTTGAGCTGTTTACGTTCTGCTTGAGTCGGCTCAAAGAACCGAACGGCTCGATTCGTCCGCCCTTAAGGTAGTACTGACCCTCCGTGATATATCCGGTGTTGTC
>CAKZZR010000088.1 GCA_937885475.1 uncultured Treponema sp. | reverse complement strand
GCCGCTTTGATCCGCCGAGCTCAATATATGATTTGATGAAGGGCGTTGACGACATCGTTCAGCTTGGAAACATCACAGGTGAAGGCTGGTTCCTTACCGCCGAGATGGTGGAACTCATTCATTCCGGGGCGCCGAGCATTGCCTGCGTTCAGCCTTTTGCGTGTCTTCCTAACCACGTTACCGGAAAGGGCATGATAAAGGAATTGCGCCGCCGCTTCCCCGGTGCGAACATAAGTGCCATTGACTATGACCCGGGTTCTTCCGAGGTGAACCAGCTGAACAGGCTCAAGCTTCTTCTTTCAAATGCGCCTGCCGGAAAGCATCCTGACGAGAATGATGACGGCGTTATCGTTAGCCCGGACGGAACTAGAACGCGGCCTGTCGTTCATCTTGCGGAAGGGGCTTCTTCGCTTACCGATCCGGAGCCGGTCAGCATGTCTGAAGCGCCGGTGGAGGCATAACATCAATGAAAAAGCTCGGAAAGTGTCTTTTGTGCGCGCTGTGCGTGGTCTTTTCTGTGATTCCGGCATTCGCCGTCTACAACCGCTATGGAATTCCTGATTCCTCGGAAATCCGCAGGGATTTGGTTGAGACATGGTTTGAGGCTCCGCTTCAGAATGTGCGCATGAACCGCCCCGAGCTTCGTACGAACTCCATAGGCGAGAAATTTCAGATTCGGCTGGAGGAAACAGAGGATACCTTCAATATCTTTGTGGCTCCCTACGCGCGCATTGAGGTTGACGTATATTCCGACAAGGGAAAGTCTACGGAAATGCAGGATATGTATCCTGGTGATGCGGCGGGAAGTTTTTTGCTTATCCGCGACAAAAAGAGCGGAAAGCCGCTCAGACTTCGCTATTATTTTTCTGCGGACAGCGAGGTGTTCGTTCAGTTCACGCCGTCCGGAAAAACGGCATTCTGCGATTACGTCGTCTTTGGTTGCTATGCCGCGCGTGGCGTTCCTACAGGGCTTCCGTTCAGCCGCTTCTATACATCGTCGTTTGAGCAGGTCGTTCGCTGGACTGAAAAAATGCTTCCATGGCAGTATTCTCGCGTCTACAAGGACGGCTACCATGCCTCGCTTCAGATGATTAATACGATAAAGGAACTCAATCCGCAGATTGCACTCGTTGATGACGCTATGTACGACGAGGACGGAAAGCCGGTCAGCATTTCAACCGGTGCCGCCCGCAAAATCGACCGCGAGCTTGCCGACAAGCTTACGCTAAGCGGAGCGGGATACCTTAAATGGATAGCCGACGGCATTGTGGAACCGCTTGCCGGCTCGCAATTAAAGCGCGAGCCGCTCATTCTTTCCACGGTGGAATACAAGAACGTGGGCTTTCAGGGAATCTTAAGCGAAAATTATTCTATCTCGTTCACGCTTGACTGGATTCGCAATCTTGCGAGCGCGATTGTGTCCGTACGCACGCGGCGCACGTATCTTTACAATGAGTCTGGTACGGACGTTACCATTGAGCCGTTTACTTCCGAGATGACGGAAAAGGGCATTGTCAATTCAACTGGCTTTATGGAAAATACAGGCTATTCCATGCATTCGCTCAAGGCGCTGCTGTACATTCTTGCCGTTACGGAGCCAGAGACATTCTATTTTGGCGCGATACGCGAAACCGACCGCCGAAGCCCCGAGGTAAAGGTGTTCAACGAATGCTGCGTGTTCTTTCCGTATTTTGACGAGCAGAGCCGCTTTAAGTGCGTGATTTTTAAGGATGGCGAGGAGCTTTCGTTTGACGAATTCTACGGGCGCTATATCCTCGATTTTGTGTTCCTTACGCGCGTTCCGGCAGTAGAGGAATTCTATCCCTACAGACCGTAGAATTCCTTGGCGTTCTTCCACATAAGGTTCTCAAAATCCGTGCTGGAAATGCGTCCTTCCAGCTCCGTAAAATAGTCCTGATACATGGAGCGTTGCCCCCACTTGTTCGTGGCGTAGGTGTCAAGTCCGTCAATCGGCATGTCGCTTCCAAACATCAGTTTTTCGCTTCCTACTGTCTTGATGAATTTTATGGCGCTTTCCATAGGAACCCACGCCGTGTCGCCGTAGAGGTTAGGAATTTCCGCGCACAGGCGTATTGCTTCCTCGTTGTCTGTCTCAAGTCCTAGATGAGCCATGACGAACCGCACGTTTGGATATTTTTTTGCCATTGCCGCCACCCGCTTGCACGATGAGCCTTCGTCCTTTGCAGTATGCGTGATGACCGGCAGTTTGAGCCGTTCCGCAAGCGCAATGTAGGTTTCAACGCGCGGGTCGTCAAACAGAATCGCAGAATGGAACGGATGTATTTTAAGCGCCTTCACATAGTCCAGATGAACCTTCAGAAGATATTCCAGCTCTGCCGAGGGCTGCTCAAGGTGGGGCTTTACCCAGATTGCCGCGTAAATGCGGTCGGGATTGTCCTTTGCAAAATCAATTGCCGCCTTTGATGCCGTCAGCATGGGAACCTGCTTTGCGTCCGGAATTATCCGCTGGTTGTGGTCGTATTCAGAGCACTGGCAGTTTGAGACGATTGCCTTTGAGACATGGTACTTTTCCATTGCGAGGAGTACAGTTTTCTTTTTAAGATTGAAGTTGAGTATAGAACCGAAATGCACATGTGTATCAATGATCATAGGAATATCCTTACTTCATTTTACCACGATTTTGAAGGAAGCGTGAATGTTTTTTGCGCGAAAAATAAGAAGTTTTGAAAAACAAATCTTCGAGTGAAAAAAATACTTTCCAGTCGAAGTTCATCCTTCAAAACCGCATGCTAGCATGCTACACGCATTTTTGCTTGGAACTCATATACTTTGCCGCTTTCGCGGCAGCAAAAATGAGTGTTTTTGAAGGCTGCCCCTTCTCCTTCGCAGTATTTTTTTTAAAGCATCGATTATAATGCTTTTGCCCTGTTATATTTGCCGTCTTAGATTGAGCAGGAGTCAGTTTTTTTTGTATAATAGGGAAACTTTTCTATGAGGTGTTTTTATGGCAGATATGAATGTTGAGATTTTGGACAGCACGTTGCGTGATGGTGCGCAGGGTGAGGGAATCAGTTTTTCGGTTCAGGATAAGATTCATATTTGCCAGGCGCTTGATGAGCTTGGAATCTCTTTGATTGAGGCGGGAAACCCTGGCTCAAACCCAAAGGACATGGAATTCTTTCAGGAGATGAAAAAGATTCCGCTTAAGAATTCCAAGCTTGCGGCCTTTGGTGCGACCCGCCGCAAGGACATAAAATGCGCCGAGGACGTTAATCTTCAGAGCCTGCTTGCCGCCGGAACGGAATATGTGGTTATTTTTGGAAAGAGCTGGACGTTCCAGGTTACGGACATCATTAAGACCACGCTAGAGGAAAACCTTGCCATGATCCGCGACACCTGTGCGTTCCTTCGGGAGAATGGACGGAAAGTCGTGTACGATGCGGAGCATTTTTTTACAGGATTTTTAGCTGACCCTGAATATGCGCTCAAATCCCTTGAGGCTGCCGTTGAAGGCGGGGCAGAGACCCTTGCCCTGTGCGAGACTAAGGGCGGCTGTATGCTCAAGGATGTTGAGAGGGCTGTTTCTGCCGCAGTGCAGAGGGTTTCTGGCAGGGCAAAAATCGGAATCCACACGCACAACGACTGCGGGCTTGCAGTCGCAAACTCGCTCATCGCCGTTGAAGCTGGCGCGCGCCATGTTCAGGGTACGTTCCTTGGCTTTGGCGAGCGCACGGGAAACGCCAACTTAAGCTGCATAATTCCTGACCTTCAGCTCAAGATGGGCTATGAGTGCATTCCGCAGGAAAACATCAGGAATCTAACCGAGATTGCAAAGCGCATTGCGGAGATTACGAACATCTCCCTTAATTCAGGACTTCCGTACGTAGGCGGAAGTGCGTTCAGCCACAAGGCTGGTATGCATATTGATGCTGTCCTCAAGAATCCGGAAGCGTATGAGCATATTTCTCCGGAGACCGTAGGAAACGAGCGCGTGTTCCTCATGAGTGAGGTTGCGGGAAGGTCCACAATCATCGAGAAAATCCAGAAAATCGACCCTACGATTACAAAGTCAAGTCCTGCCGTTGCGGAACTTGTGAAGAAAATGAAGGAGCTTGAATTTGACGGCTACCAGTTTGAGGGTGCGGACGGCTCGTTTGAGCTTCTGGCGCGCAAGGAGGTTGGCCGCTACAAGCCGTTTTTCAGTCTGCATTACTACCAGACCAGCGGCATGAATCCGCGCATTGAGGAAGGCGTTTGTGCCACAGCCCAGATTAAGGTTGAGGTTGACGGACAGATTGAAGTTACCGCCGGCGAAGGTGACGGTCCTGTGAATGCTTTGGACATCGCGCTCAGAAAGGCGCTCAGCCGCTTCTACCCGGCAGTGAACCAGATTCGCCTTACCGACTACAAGGTTCGCGTTCTTGACGGAAAAAGCGCCACTGCCTCAAAGGTTCGCGTTCTCATTGAGTCCAGCGACGGAAAATCCACATGGACTACAATCGGAGTTTCAAGCGACGTTATGGAAGCCAGCTGGCTTGCCCTGTGCGATTCCTTTGAGTACAAGCTCATAAACGACATAGAGAAGCACCTCGGAAAATGAGCGAATCCCGCCGCGCGAGTGGCAAAGTTAATAAGTTCCAAGGCAAAAATGCGTGTAGCAAGCTAGCGCGCGCTTTGGGTGAGCATTTTTGCAAGGTTGAGCAGGGTTTCGGCTTCTTTCTGCGGGTTTTGTGCGTGCATGATTGCCGAGACCACGCAGATTCCGCTTATCGGTATGCCTTCAAGGACGGACAGGTTCGTCTTGTTCAGTCCGCCGATTGCGTTCACAGGAATAGGAACGGCCGCGCAGATTTCTGCGAGCGTCTTTGTTGAAGTCAGCACAGTCTTTACCTTTGTGGTCGTGGGGTAAATCGCTCCTACGCCGCAGTAGTCCGCGCCCTGCTGGTAGGCTTCCGTTGCCTGCTCCACGGTCTTTGTGGTGGCACCGATGATAAAATCGTTTCCAAGAATTTTGCGCGCGGTTTTTATGGGCATGTCGCTTTGCCCAAGATGCACACCATCGCTTTGTACGGCAAGGGCAACATCAACCCTGTCGTCAATGATGAGCGGAACATTGTATGCGCGTGAAAGCTCGTGCGTTTTTTGTGCCAAGTCAATGTATTCTCGGGTAGTGCGGTTCTTTTCCCTCAGCTGAAGAAGGGTAGCGCCGCCACGGAGCGCCTGCTCCACGCGGAACAAAAATTCAGCCTCGCCATAGGGCGTGCTGTCTGTTATAAAATAAAGTGTCGGGTCGAATGCTCTCATTTTTTTCCTTATACGTAAAGATAGTCGTTCAGCACGGGCTGAAGTCCTTCGTCCGTCATGTCGCCGTACATGTCCTTAAGGCTCCGGGAATCGTTTATTTCAAACTGCTCGTCGCCTTTTTTGCCCGCGGGGCTTTTTCCTTCATATTTGCTTTCATGGTCGCCGATTCCGGTTGAGACGCCCGCCGAGATTTTTGTAGCTGCGATTTTTGCTATTCCGTTCCTGAATTCCTTGCTTTCACGCGAGGAAACCGTAATTCCCACGAACGGAAGGAAGATTCTGTATGCGCAGAGAATTTGGCAAAGCTGCTTTTCATGCACGTCCAGTGGATTGATTTTTTCGTTGTTGATTATGGGGCGCAGCCGCGGGCAGCTGAGAGACATTTCGGCATGGGGATATTTTCTTTGCAAAAAGTACACATGAAGCGCGCTTGCAAGTGCGTCCTTCCTGAAGTCGGAAAGTCCAAGCAGTGCGGAAAAGCCCGCGCCCCTCATGCCGCCCATAATGGCTCGTTCCTGTGCGTCAAAGCGGTAGGGCCATACCCGTTTGTGTCCCAGAAGATGGAGCTTCTCATATTTTTCTGTGTCGTAGGTTTCCTGAAAGACCGTTACGTAGTCTGCGCCGCATTCGTGCAGGTAGCGATAGTCCTGTGTGTTCACGGGGTAGATTTCAAGTCCAACCATGCGGAAGTATTTTTTTGCGAGCCGGCATGCTTCGCCAATGTATTCCACGTTGCTTGCGCTCTTGCTTTCTCCGGTCAGAAGCAGGATTTCCTCCATGCCGCTTTGTGCAATCACTTGCATTTCATGCTCAATCTGTTCGTGAGTCAGCTTCATGCGGTCTATGTGATTGTAGCAGTTGAACCCGCAGTACACGCAGTAGTTCTCGCAGTAATTTGCGATGTACAGCGGCGTAAAAAGGTACACGGTATTTCCAAAGTGGCGGCTCGTTATTCCGCGAGCTTTTTGAGCCATCTGCTCAAGGAACGGTTCTGCGGCAGGCGAAAGCAGAGCCTTGAAGTCTTCTATAGAGCAGGTTCTGCTTTCCAGCGCGCGATGCACGTCTTGCGCGGTATATTTTGAGTAGTCGTACGCGCTCATTTCCTGCATGACGTTTTTGCAGATGTCGGACTGAATTATCTCCATTCCTTCCGTGTATTCCATGTGGTTTGTGCGCGCAGAAGGATTGTTTTCCAGTTCGTGCTTTTTTTTAAGAGCCGCCGCGCTCAAAGAATCTGAATCCACAAAAAATGAGTTTTCCATTTTTTTCCTTGCCGTATTAGTCGCGCAAAAAACCGGTGAGCGGGTCAGAGGATGACGCGCCGCGCTCAAGAACTCTGCCCAAGCCCGCAAGGTATGCCTTTCTTCCGGCTTCTATGGCGTGCCTGAATGCCTGTGCCATGAGCGGAAGATTTTTTGCGGTTGCCAGCGCCGTGTTCGCCATGACTGCGGCACAGCCCATCTCCATTGCCTCGCACGCCTGCGATGGTCGTCCTATTCCTGCGTCCACGATTATCGGAAGGTCAATCTCGTCTATCAGAATCTGAATGAAGTCCTTTGTGGAAAGTCCTCGGTTGGAGCCGATTGGTGCGGCGAGCGGCATTATGCTTGCGGCTCCTGCATTGGCAAGGTCGCGCGCTGCGTTCAAATCCGGATACATGTAGGGCAGGACGACAAAGCCTTCCTTTGCAAGAATCTCCGTCGCCCTGATTGTTTCCTGGTTGTCTGGCAGAAGATATTTAGTGTCGCGCATAATCTCTATCTTCACGAAATTTCCGCAGCCAAGCTCGCGTGCAAGACGCGCGATGCGTACAGCCTCGTCTGCGTTGCGAGCTCCGCTTGTGTTTGGCAGCAGGGTCACGTTCTTTGGAATGTAGTCAAGGATGTTCTCGTTTTCCTTTGTGTTTGCCCGGCGTACGGCAAGCGTGACTATTTCCGCTCCTGCGTCCTTTATGGCGGCTTCTATAAGGTTCATGGAATATTTTCCTGACCCAAGAATGAATCTTGAGCTGAATTTGTGCCCTTGAAGCACGAATGCATCTTCTGTCATGTTTTTCCTCTTAAAAATTACACGTCAAACCGTTCTGTTATGATTCTGATTATCATGTGCGCCTGATGAGCCGCGCACAGCATTACGCGGCTGGAAACAAGACCGATTCCGTCGTTCACGTCGCTTACGGTGTCGCCGCACAGGTAGAAGCGGTCGGAAATTCGTTTTGTCCGTATAAGGTTTGCGCTTTCAAAGCCTGCCATTCCAGAGCCGCACACCAAATATTTTTGTGGCATTTGCTCTAGCACGGCGTTCACCAGCATCGCTTTTGCTTCCGGGTTGTCGAACGCCTCGCAGATTATGTCTGCTTCGCCTGCGATTCTGGCAATGCTTTGTGCGGTGATTTTTTCAACGTGCGGCTCGTATTCAACGTACGGCGCAATTTCCTTGAGGTTTTCTGCAAGTGCCAGCGCCTTTGGAAGCCCTATCTGGGTTGCCTTGTACTGCTGACGGTGCAGGTTCGTTATGTCAAGCTTGTCAAAATCGGTAAGAATCAGCTTTTTTACGCCGGCGCGGGCAAGCGAAATTGCGATGTTCGAGCCAAGCCCGCCCAGTCCGCAGATTGCGACCGTTGCCTGCGAGATTTTCTGCTGATTCTGTTCGCCCTGCTTAAGGACGAGCGCCTTGTGCCATTCTTCCCTAGAAGGGATGGCGGGCGCAATGGATGCTGTCTCTTGGGTCATATCAGCCTCCCCCTACGAAACTTACGACTTCCACGGTGTCCTGATCCTTTAGGACGGTCTTGTCGTAGTCTGCTTTTGGAACGATGGCGCAATTAAGCTCCACTGCAATTCTTTTTTGGTCGTAGCTGGTGGTCATAAGATATTCGGAAAGAGTTTTTCCGGCAATATCAAGCTCGGTGCCGTTCACTTTTACCATAAAGACTCCTGTGAATGGGAAATGAATGTTCGGGGAATTCCAGATTTGAAAAAAGCGAGTAAAAGTGTGTGTCCCTACGTTGGCATTATCCAAATCAGGTTATGGGTCAAGGAAAACATCCTACTCTCAGCCTGCTTATGCAAGCTCCCCTTACATACTGTGATTTTAGAAGTTTTGCGCCCAAGGGTCAATGTTCCGCCGTTTTTTACGGATATATAATTTTTTGATAGGTGCGTGGAAGCAAGAAAATGAGCGGCTTTTGCTTAGAACACAAGCTGTATCAAAAGCATGTAGCAGACGGTGCCTGCGGAGATGGAAAGGAACATGTTACGCTTCCAGACGTAGAGCGCCCCCGTTATAAAAATGGAGATGGCTTCGGGAATGGCGTGCGGGGCGGCGGCAATAGGTACGTTCTTAAGGCAGTATACCACGAGCATTGCGAATACCGCGGACGGCAGCGCCTTTCCAAGGTAATGAGCAAAGCGTGGCACCGGCTTTTTTGACGAGAATATAAGGAACGGCAAAAAGCGCGTGAGCATGGTTCCCGCAATGCAAAGGAAAATCGTTATTATCTGCTGCAAAAGGCTCATGGAAGGCACAGTCACTTCGTTCATTCCGCAAGCCCCCGCTCAACAGGCTTTTTAAAAAGGGCAAGGCACAGCAGGATGAGCGCCATTGCCGGAAGCATGAATTTTTCAGGTCCAAAAACGGCAAGGCTTACAATCGTGCTTCCCAGTCCGATGACTGACGCGTGGTGAGCGCGTTCCTTAAGCCATTGCTCCAAAAAAATCACGGTGAACATTGCGGTCATTACAAAGTCCAATCCCTTGGTGCTGAACGATAGGAACGAGCCGAGAATGCCACCAAGCGTTGCCGCCGTAAACCAGTAGAACTGATTCAGCGCCGTTACCCACAGCATGAACCAGCCTTTGTCAACGTTGTCTGGAATGTGCGCTGTGTAATTTATGGAAAAAGTCTCATCGCACAGCCCAAAAATCAGGTAGATTTTTTTCCAGCCGATTCCGCGGAGCTTTTCGAGCATGGAGATTCCGTAAAAAATATGCCGTGCCTGAATCAGGACTGCCATGATGAGCGTCTGAACTGGCGCAAATGGCGCTAGCAGCATGGAAACCGCCACAAATTCCAGCGAGCCGCCGTAAATCAAAAGGCTCATCAGCATGGGATACACAAAGCTGAAGCCGGAAACATTCATGTAGATTCCGTATGCCATGCCCAAAAATCCGAAGCCCGCCAAAATAGGGATTGTATGCGGAAACGCCGCCCGAAAAGCCTGTGCAATCACTTCTTGTTCCTCGCGTTAATATAGCATTTTGCCCGCTTCTTGTAAAAGCGCAGGGAGTGCTGTTTCAGGGCAAACGCAGTATAAAACTCCAAAATTAAAAAAGTGTTGTTTTCCTTAAAAAAATAGCTCCCAGTCGAGTTTCGTCTTTCAAAACCGCACGCTCGCGTGCTACACGCTGTTTGTGT
>CAKZZR010000087.1 GCA_937885475.1 uncultured Treponema sp. | reverse complement strand
GTCTTGAATTGTTTGAAAAAACTTCATTCCTTGATGTTACAGCAACTTCAAAAGGTAAAGGATTCCAGGGTGTTATGAAACGCTGGGGCTTCCACGGTGGTCGTGCATCACACGGCTCAAAATTCCATCGTGAAGCAGGTGGTACAGGAAATTGTACTACTCCTGGACACAGCATGAAGAATATCAAAATGGCTGGTCGTATGGGATCCGAAAGAGTTACGGTTCAGAACCTTAAAATCGTTAAAATCGATCCGGAACTCAAAGTAGTATTGGTTCGCGGGGCTGTCCCGGGAAATAAAAACTGCACGCTGATCATCAAGTCTGCGGTCAAGAAATAATCGAGGGAATACGCAAAATGGAAAAGAAAGTCTATTCAATCGATGGTAAAGAACTCCGCACAATCAATCTTGATGATAAAGTGTTCGGACTTCCTGTAAACGAAGATGTTATTTACTATGCCATCACAAATGAATTAGCAAATAAACGCGTTGGAACTGCTTGTACAAAAACTCGTGCTGAAGTTCATGGCTCAAATGCAAAGCCGTACAAACAGAAGGGTACTGGTCACGCTCGCCGTGGTGACAAAAAATCACCAATCAATGTTGGCGGCGGTACAATCTTTGGACCGAAACCACGCGATTACAGCTACTCAATTCCAAAGAAAGAAAAACGCTTGGCTATGAAATCAATCTTGAGCCTTCAGGCACAGAGCGACCGTCTTACAGTCGTTGAAGATTTCACTATCGAAAGCGGAAAAACAAAGGATTTGGTAAAAATTCTGAGCAACTTCGCGAAAGATGAGCGCACAGTCATCATCTTGAAGGACGACGACAAAAAAATCAAACAGGCTGGAAGAAACATCCGCAATTTGTATTTCTTGTCATACAATCGTCTTCGCGCACACGATCTCTTCTACGGAAGAAAGGTTATCGTGCTTGAAGGTGCCGCAAAGAATCTTTCAGAGTTCTATAACAAACTTGAAGAGGGGGCTAAATAATGTTGCTTGATACACATGACATTCTTATTGAGCCGGTTCTTTCTGAGAAAGCGACTGCTTTGCGTGAGCAGAACAAGTATGTTTTCAAAGTAGCACCTTCTGCCACAAAACTTCAGATTAAAGATGCTGTGGCAAAGCTCTTCAATGTAAAAGTTGTTAATTGCACAACTATCAATGTTGGTGGCAAGGAAAAGCGAGTTCGTGGTAGACTCGGCAGAACTGCCAGCTGGAAAAAGGCAATTGTTCGCCTTGCTCCAGGAGAAACGATTAAAGTTTTCGAGGGCGTCTAAGTCCTTAAAACTTTGGAATCGTGAATCGTAAATTAAGGGGAACCAGATGGCTCTTAAAGTTTTTAAACCATATTCAGCAGGTACTCGTACCCGTATTGATTTGGTAAGAGAAGAACTGACAACAGATAAACCCGAAAAAACACTGGTATCAGGTCTTAAATCAAACGCTGGTCGCAACTCTCAGGGTCGTATCACGGTACGACATCAGGGTGGCGGTCACAAACGAAGATATCGCGTTATCGACTTCAAACGCAACAAGCATGGCATTCCGGGAACGGTTAAGACCATCGAGTACGATCCGAACCGCAGTGCGAACATCGCTTTGGTTGCCTATGCTGACGGTGAAAAACGCTATATCATCGCTCCAAAAGGTCTTGTCGTAGGACAGAAGATTATGTCTGGTGAAAATGCAGCTCCAACCGTTGGAAATGCACTTCCGCTCGCAGCAATTCCTGCCGGCTTCACTATTCATAACATCGAACTTACACTTGGTCGCGGCGGGCAGCTTGTTCGCTCGGCAGGTGCAGGTGCTACTGTTCAGGGTAAAGACGGTGACTATGTTATCGTCCGACTTCCTTCTGGCGAAACTCGCCGAATCCATGGCAGATGCTATGCAACTATCGGTATCGTCGGAAACGAAGAGCGCATGAACACTCAGCTCGGAAAAGCTGGTCGCAAACGATGGCTCGGTATCCGTCCGACAGTTCGTGGTATGGCTATGAACCCAGTCGATCATCCGCTTGGTGGTGGTGAAGGCGCTGGTAAGGGACATGTTCCTGTTACTCCGTGGGGTCAGCCATGTCGTGGTTACAAAACCCGCAACAAGCGTAAGACTTCTAGCCGGTTCATTATTTCACGCCGCAAGAAGTAGTTGCATAGGAGTTAACGGTGTCAAGATCTGTTAAAAAAGGACCTTTCATTGAAAAGAGTCTTTATAAGAAAGTTATTGAAATGAACAAAGAGTCAGACAAGAAGATGATTAAAACATATTCTCGTTGCTCTACAATCATTCCAGAGATGGTTGGAAACACAATCAGTGTTTACAACGGAAAAGCATGGATTCCTGTCTATGTAACAGAGAATCTCGTTGGTCACAAGCTTGGCGAGTTTGCTCCGACCCGTACCTTCAAAGGTCACGGCGGTTCAGACAAAAAAGCTGGTAAGTAAGGGTGGATATTATGGCTGAAGAAACAAAGCGTCGCCGAAGCGAAGTCAAAGCAGAACTTCGCGCACAGCGCAAAGCTGAAAAGAAAGGTTATGTAGCCACTACAAAATTCCTGATTGCATCACCAACAAAGGTTCGCCCAGTTGCTCATGTAATCAATCAGAAACCATGCTCAGAAGCTATGGCAATTCTTGAAAATATGCCGCAGAAAGGCGCTCGCTTGATTAAAGGAACTCTTAAATCAGCGGTTGCAAATGCTCTGTTCGCTAACAAGAATCTCGATGAAGATATGCTCTATGTCAAAGAAATTCGCATTGACGAAGGTCCGAGACTCAAGAGAGTTTGGTTCCGCGCTCGCGGTCGTGCTGATCAACTCTTGAAACGCATGTGTCATATCACCGTCATTGTTGACGAGAAGGCGGGGGAATAAAGTGGGTCAGAAAGTAAATCCAATCGGTTTGCGTCTTGGTATCAACAAGACTTGGCAGTCACGCTGGTATGCTAATCCTCGTGAATATGCAGACCTCGTTATTGAGGATTTGAAAATCCGCAATATGGTTCGGGCTTTGCCAGAATGTCAGAACGCTGACATTGCAGAAATCGAAATTGTTCGTCATCCGCAGCGTGTTACAATCGTAATTCATACAGCACGCCCAGGTGTTATTATTGGTGTGAAAGGTGCTAACATTGAGAAAATCAGTGCCGAAATCCAGTCTAAACTGACTAAAAAAGTTCAGATTAAGATTAAGGAAATCAAACGCGCTGACATCAATGCGTCACTTATCGCACAGAATATCGGTCGCCAGCTCTCTGGCCGCGGTTCATTCCGCAAGGCTCTCAAACAGTCTTCTGCAAATGCAATGAAAGGCGGAGCACAGGGAATCAAGATTCGCTTGTCTGGTCGTCTCGGCGGAGCAGATATGAAACGCTCAGAAGAGCACAAAGAGGGGCGAGTTCCTCTGCACACTCTTCGCGCTGACATCGATTACGGCACATTTGAGGCACACACAACATACGGAAAAATCGGTATCAAAGTGTGGGTCTACAATGGTATGAAATATGGCAAAGACCCGCAGGAAGATGCTGGTCAGCTTGTTCGCAAGCCACGCCATGATCGCTCACAGGCTTCTGGCGATGCTGAAAAACCAAGAGCTAAAAAGCCTGCTCGTGCGGCAAATGCTTCAAAGGAGTAAAGTAAATGCTTAGTCCTAAAAGAGTTATTCACCGCAAGGTACAGCGCGGAAGAATTAAAGGCAATGCGACGCGCAATAACACAATTGACTTTGGCGACATTGCGATTGTCGCTCTTGAGCCGGTGTGGTTGTCTGCAAAGACAATCGAGGCTGCTCGTGTTGCGATTAACCGCCGTCTTGACCGTAAAGGTCAGGTGTGGACCCGCGTGTTCCCGGATAAGCCAATTTCAAAGAAGCCTGCCGAAACTCGTATGGGTAAGGGCAAAGGTTCGCCGGAATTCTGGGCAGCAGTTATTAAGCCGGGTATGATTTTGTTCGAAGTTGGCGGGGTCAACATCAAAGATGCAGAAGATGCTTTGACTCTTGCCTCGGCGAAACTGCCGGTTCGTACAAAGATTGCTTTCAAGCCGACGAAAGACTAAGGGGTAAGATATGGCTAATTCAAAGAAAAAGAATGTAAAAGAAATGTCTTACGCCGAGCTAGTTACTCAGCTGAAAGATGTAAAGCAGAAATACATGGATCTTCGCTTCCAGATGGTGGTGGGGCATGTAGATAACCCGTTGCAGAAGCGTACGATGCGCCGCGATATTGCCCGTCTGAATACGCTTATCCGCCAGAAAGAACTGGCTGGACAGACAGAGTAGGAGCTGACCCGTGGCAGAACAGGAAGTTCAGACTAAAAAGGCTGCAAAGCGCTCTTTTGTCGGTATCGTGACGAGCGACAAGATGGATAAGACCATCGTTGTTTCAATCGATACCAAGAGAATGAACAGCCTTTACAAAAAATATGTTACGCAGACCAAGAAATGTAAGGCGCATGACGAGAATAATGACGCCCACATTGGCGACCGCGTTCGCATTGTCGAATGTCGCCCGCTTAGCAAAGATAAGTGTTGGCGTCTTGCAGAAATTATCGAGAGAGCGAAATAAGCGGTAAGGAGTTATAGACATGCTTCAGATGCAATCAAATTTGACAGTTGCCGATAACTCTGGCGCTAAGCTCGCTCAGGTAATCAAGGTACTCGGTGGTTCTCACCGCCGCTATGCCGGAATCGGTGACATTGTTGTAGTAGCCATTAAGGAAGCAATTCCGACTTCTACAATCAAAGAGGGTGCAGTAGAAAAGGCAGTAATCGTTCGCGTTGCGAAAGAGTATCGCCGTCCTGATGGAACCTATATCCGCTTCGATGACAACGCATGTGTTATCGTTGATGGTGATAAGAATCCGAAGGGAAAGCGTATTTTCGGACCTGTTGCCCGTGAGCTTCGTGATATGGATTTTATGAAAATCGTATCACTGGCGCCGGAAGTTCTGTAAGGAGACTTGAATGAACGACAAGAAAAAATTCAAAATCCGCAAGGACGATACGGTACAGGTAATTGCAGGAAAAGACAAAGGCAAGCGTGGTAACGTTGTCCGCGTGATTGCCAAAAAAGATGCAGTTATTGTATCTGGAATCAACATTGTCAAAAAGGCAATGAAAAAGCGCAGCCAGCAGGATCAGGGCGGTATTGCCGATGTGGAAGCTCCGCTGCACATTTCAAATGTAGCTATCGTATGCAAAAAGTGCGGTCCTACAAGAATTGGTTACAAAATCGACGGCGACAAGAAAGTTCGCGTTTGCCGTAAGTGTGGAGAAACACTGTAATGGATAAGTACGTACCTCGGCTTAAGAAAGTCTACAAGGACGAAATCGCACCCGCTCTCTTTAAGGAACTGGGTTACACAACGCCGATGCAGATTCCCGCAATCAAAAAGGTTGTGGTAAGCATGGGCGTTGGCGAAGCTCTCACCAACAAGAAACTCCTTGATGCCGCAGTTACTGACCTGACAGCTATTACCGGTCAGAAGGCTGTGAAAACAAGGGCGAAGAAAAGCATCGCTAACTTCAAGTTGCGTGAAGGCAATGAAGTGGGCGTAATGGTAACATTGCGCGGTGCCATGATGTATGAATTCTTGGACCGCCTTATCAATGTTGCATTACCGCGTGTTAAGGATTTCCGTGGCATTAAAGCTACCGGCTTTGACGGTCATGGAAACTTCTCTCTTGGTATTACAGAACAGATTATCTTCCCGGAAATCGACTTCGACAAAATCGTAAAGATTGCCGGTATGAATATTACTGTTGTAACAAGTGCAAAGACCGATGCTGAGGCAAAGGCTTTGCTTGCCAAGTTCAATATGCCGTTCCGTAAGTAGAGTGAGGGATACATGGCTAAGAAATCATTGATTATAAAAGCCGCTCGCAAACAGAAGTATGAAACACGCGAATACAATCGCTGTCAGATTTGCGGCCGCCCGCGTGGATATTTGCGCAAGTACAAGATGTGTCGTATCTGCTTCCGCAAATTAGCAAGTGAAGGCCTTCTTCCAGGCGTCACAAAATCATCTTGGTAGAGTGGTAGGAGAATAGAAATGAGTGCATCAGATCCAGTAGCAGACATGCTCACTAAGGTTCGCAATGCGGCTAATGCCCGCCACGAAAAGGTAGATATTCCTGCTTCTAAATTGAAGCTCGAAATCGTAAAGATTTTGAAAACAGAAGGATATATCAAGAACTTCAAAAAGGTTCAGGAAGAAGGACATTCTATTATCCGCATCATCCTGAAGTATGATGACAGCAATAATCCTGTAATCCACGGTGCTAAGAAAATCTCAACACCTGGTCGTCGTGTTTATTCTGGCTACAAAGATTTGCCGCGTGTATTCAATGGATACGGTACAATCATCGTTTCAACTTCTGCTGGCGTAACAACTGGCAAGAAGGCTTCTGAAAAGATGGTTGGTGGCGAATTGATTTGCTCTATCTGGTAATTTAGGAGGAAGAAATGTCAAAAATTGGTAAACTTCCTGTTGCAATTCCAGCTGGAGTAACTGTTACGGTTTCTGGTAACACAGTTGCTGTAAAAGGTCCGAAGGGTGAGCTTAAACAGGATTTCGCTTCTGACGTTAAGGTTGAAGTAAAGGACAATGAGGTTGTTGTTGATGTATTGAAGGATACAAAACAGGCAAACGCATTCCATGGTCTTTATCGCAATCTTATTCATAACATGGTTGTTGGTGTAACAACTGGATTTACAAAGACTTTGGTAATTACTGGCGTAGGTTACCGTGCGGAAGTTCAGGGTAAGATTCTTATGTTGAACCTTGGATTCTCTAACGACATCTTCGTTACGATTCCAGAGGGTCTTACGGTTACTGCTGACGCTCAGGGAAAGGTTGCAATCTCTGGTATCGACAAGCAGTTGGTTGGTGAATTCAGTGCTCAGATTCGTAAGCTCAGAATGCCTGAACCGTACAAGGGAAAGGGTATCCGCTACGATAATGAAGTTATCAGACGCAAAGTCGGAAAGACTGGTGTTAAATAAGGTAGGGCGCTATGTTTAAGAAACTTAACGATAAAGACAGAAAACGCCTTCACAGAAAGATTCACATTCGTAAGAGTGTATATGGAACTGCAGAACGCCCGCGCATGACGGTAACACGCAGCAACAAGAATCTGTCTGTTCAGGTTATTAATGATGATGAGGGCAAGACACTTGCTTCTATCTCTACATTGGAAAAGGAATTTGAAGCTCTGAAGGTAAATGTTGCCGATGCTTCAAAGCTTGGTGAAGCATTAGGTGCACGCCTTAAGGAAAAGAAAATTACGAAAGTAGTTTTCGACCGCAACGGTTACCTTTATCACGGTGTTGTAAAAGCCCTTGCAGACGGTACTCGCAGTGCCGGAATTGAGTTCTAGGAGTTAAAATGGAACGCAAGAATTTTGATAAAGAACCAAGAGAAAAAGAGTTTGTAGAAAAACTCGTAACTCTTAACAGAACTTCAAAAACTGTAAAGGGCGGACGACGCATGTCTTTCTCTGCGCTTACAGTTGTAGGTGATCAGAAGGGTCGCGTTGGATACGGATTTGGTAAGGCTAATGACGTATCTGAGGCAATCAAAAAGAGCATTGAGAAGGCAAAACGCAATCTTGTTACTATGTCTATGAAAAACGGTACCTTGCCGCACGAAATCATCGGCAAATACAAGAGCTCTTCAGTGCTTTTGAAACCGGCTTGTGCCGGTACCGGAATCAAGGCCGGTGGTGCAGTTCGTTCAGTAATGGACGCAGTTGGAATTACAGACGTAATTTCTAAATCTTTGGGATCAAGTTCTTCTGTAAACGTTGTTCGCGCTACATTCAATGCCATTGAGAATCTTATGGATGCAAAGGCAGTGGCTGCGGCTCGTGGAAAGACGCTTGATGAATTGTGGGGTTAACGATGGCAAAGCAGGTTAAGGTTACACTTATTAAAAGTACAATCGGACAGAAGCCCGCCAAAGTTGCTACAGTTCGCAGCCTTGGATTGAAGAAAATCAGCTCTTCTGTAGTGCATGACGATAACGATGCAATCCGTGGAATGATTGCTTCTGTTGCTCATCTTGTAAAAGTAGAGGAGGTAAAATAATGTCTGATTACAATCCGGTACTTAGCGCACCAAGAGGTGCAAATAAAAACCCGAAGCGCGTAGGTCGTGGTTCATCTTCTGGACTCGGAACTACCGCCGGTAAGGGTAACAAAGGTCAGCAGTCTCGTTCTGGAAGTGGAGTTCCTTATGTAGGTTTTGAAGGTGGACAGATGCCATTGTATCGTCGCATCGCCCGCAAAGGCTTCTCTAACTATCCGTTCAAGAAAGAATACGTATGTATTAATGTTGATCAGCTTGAGGCAAAATATGCAGATGGAGAGACAGTAGATAGGACAACGCTTATCGCTAAGGGCTTCATTTCTGCAAAGGCTTCTGCTCTTGTAAAAATTCTTGGTAATGGCGACATCACTAAGAAACTTACTGTTGATGTTGATAAGGTTTCTGAGTCAGCAAAGGCAAAGATTGAAAAGGCTGGCGGTTCCGTAAAAGTTGCTGCTGCTGAAGAATCTAAATAAGTAACGGAGTAGAGGCATGGCAAGCAATCCAGTAATTAATATGTTCAAAGTTAGAGAACTGAGAAGCCGTTTGTTCTTTACCTTGGTGGTATTGGCTGTTTTCCGCTTGGGAAGCGTCCTGACCATTCCTGGTATCGATGCAAATGTACTTTTCAAGTACTTTAACGATTTGGCATCACAGAACAAAAATGCGTTCGCAAGCTATATGGACTTCTTTGTTGGCGGCGCGTTTTCTAATTTCTCAATTTTCATGTTGGGAGTAATGCCTTACATTTCTACACAAATTATTATGCAGCTTGCTGTGATTATTTTCCCTTCTCTGAAACGTGCAGTTCAGGAAGACGGCGGTCAGCGTAAGCTGGCAACATGGACGAGGGTAGGCACGATTTTTGTTTGTCTCCTTCAGTCCTATGCTGTTACGGTTTATGCGAGCAGCATTCCTGGCTGTATCATGCTTGATCCTCGTTGGAAGTTCAACGCCCTTGCTATGCTTACGGTAACAACGGGGTCAATGGTAACTGTTTGGCTTGGCGATCAGATTACAGCCCGCGGTATTGGCAATGGTATCTCCATGATGATTTTTGCCGGTATCGTGGCGCGTTTGCCGAACGCTATTGTTGAGCTTGCAAAGAAAGTTGCGGATGGCGAAATTCAGTTCGTTTTCGTTATTGTCGTGCTTTTGATGTGGGTAGTTATCATTGCGCTGGTAATTTTTGAAGAGGGCGGAGAGCGAAAGATTCCGGTTCATTACGCAAAGCGTGTTGTTGGACGCAAGATGTACGGTGGTCAGAACACATACATTCCGTTCAAAATCAATCCGTCAAACGTAATTCCATTGATTTTTGCTTCTTCACTTCTTACATTGCCACTGCAGCTTGTATCAATGATTGGAAATAATCAGGATTCTGCTCGGTGGGTTGCACGGCTTTCGGCAGTGCTTACACCAAACGGGCTTTGGTACAATGTTCTGTTGGTTATTCTTATTGTGTTCTTTGCGTATTTCTATACTCAGGTTACTTTGAACCCGATTGAAATTGCAAAAAATATCCGTGAAAACGGTGGATCCATTCCAGGTGTTAGAACGGACAAGACAGAAGAGTATCTTCAGAAGATATTGAACCGCCTTGTTTTACCAGGTTCATTGTTCCTGGCATTTATTGCAATTGTGCCAACAATTATCCAGAACTTGTTCAAGTTCCCGCAGTCAGTTGCTATGCTGATGGGCGGTACTTCACTTATCATCATGATTGGTGTTGATTTGGATACGATGAGTCAGGTAGAAGCCCTTCTTAAGATGCATCATCAGGATGGATTGACCAAGAAAGGTAAAATTAGATCTCGAAATTTGTAGAAATTCAAGATTTAGTAGTAGAAAAAGATTGAGAATATGTGATATAGTACTTCTCACCGAATTGTCTCTCATTGCGAGGTGCCTAGATTCGGTGAGAACGTTTATTCTCAGGAGGTCTTTTATGAAAGTACGAACCAGTGTAAAACCTATCTGTGATAAGTGTAAGGTTATCAAACGAAACGGCATTGTCCGGATTATTTGTTCAAACCCAAAACACAAGCAGAGACAGGGATAAGGAGTAACAGATGGCTCGAGTAGCGGGAGTTGATATCCCAAACAAACACTTATGTATTGCTTTAACTTACATTTATGGAATTGGCCGTACATTAGCTAGAAAAATTTGTGAGGAAGCAAAGCTTGATCCTACAAAGATGGCTAATGATCTTACGCAGGACGAAATCGGTGTAATTCGCGATATTATCGAGAAGAATTACAAAATCGAAGGTCGTCTTCGCTCTGAAATCGGTCTTAATTTGAAACGCCTGATTGATATTGGCTGCTATCGTGGTCAGCGTCATCGCAAGGGTCTTCCAGTTCGTGGACAGAGAACTCGTACAAATTCTCGTACACGTAAGGGTAAGAAGAAGACTGTTGCTAACAAGAAGAAGTAAGGCGGAGGAAAACGATGGCTACAGCTAAAAAGCGAAAGGAAAAGAAGAGCGTTTACGAAGGTAATGTTTACATTCAGGCAACGTTTAATAATACTATCGTAACTATCACAGACATCAACGGTAATGCTCTGTCATGGGCATCATCTGGTGGTCTTGGTTTCCGCGGTGCTAAAAAGTCCACTCCGTTTGCCGCTCAGACTGTTGCAGAGACAGCTGTTCAGAAGGCACAGAGTTATGGATTGCGCGAAGTTCATGTGTACATCAAGGGACCTGGAATGGGACGTGAAAACGCTATCCGTTCCTTGGGTGCCATGGGATTGAGAGTAAAGTCTATCCATGACGTAACTCCGATTCCGCACAATGGATGTCGTCCGCGCAAGACACGCCGTATGTAGGAAAGCATGCTTTTTGCATGATAGTGATCCTGTCTGCCGGGTATGGGCAGGCATGTATTAACAAGATAGTAGAAGAACAAAAAGTATTGTTCTTAGAAAGGAGTTCTGATGGCTCGCAAAAATCTGCTTAAAGGTTTCAAAAAACCAAAGGGTATAACTTTTGAGCATCTTGAGACTAATCCGAATTACGGTAAATTTACAGCCTATCCGTTTGAAACAGGCTTCGGTACAACTGTAGGAAATACGTTGCGCCGTGTTTTGCTTTCTTCAATTCAGGGATACGCCGTTACATCCATCCGCATCACGTCTTACGATGCAGATAATGTTCCGCACGTTATTTCCAGCGAATTTGAGGCAATTCCACATGTTTCAGAGGATACATTGGAGATTATCAACAGTCTGAAACAGATTCGTTTGCGCCTTCCTGACGACGTTGAACAGGACACAATTCTGTATGAATTCAAGGGTCCTGGTGTTGTAAAGAGCGACGATTTTGCAAAGGAAAATCAGGTTGAGGTCATGACTAAGGACATGCTTGTCTTTACGATGATGGACGATGCCCGATTGGATGTTGAAATCCAGATTGACCTTGGAAGAGGTTATGTTCCTGCTGAAGTAAATGAGCACTACATTGAAGTTGTAGGAACGATTCCAATGGATGCGATTTTTACTCCTGTTCCAAAAGTAAAGTATTCTATTGAGCCTTGCCGCGTTGGTCAGCGCAATGACTACGACAAGCTTGTGCTTGAGATTTGGACAGATGGAACGATTGCACCTGAGGATGCATTGGCAGAAGCTGCAAAGATTGCTAAGGATCATTTCTCAATCTTTGTAAACTTTAATGATAGTGAAATCTCCGTTGGCGATGATGACAATGAGGATAATGCAAGGGTAAAGGAATTGCTTAATACTCCTGTAGAGGAGCTTGAGCTTTCGGTTCGCTCTTCAAATTGTCTGAAAAATGCGAATATCCGCACCATCGGCGAATTAACTAAAAAGACAGAGGATGATATAGCAAAGACCCGCAACTTCGGTAAGAAGAGTCTTACAGAAATCAAGGAAAAGCTTCAGGAATGGGGCTTGACTCTTGGTATGACGGACTATAGTCATCTTAAGAATGCTGTCAACTTAACAAAGCAGAAGGAAGAAACAGATGAATCATAGAAATGGTTTTAATCCGCTTTCACGCACAACAGCGCACCGTCGTGCAATGTCACGCAATATGGTAACTTCTCTTTTTAGATTTGAGCGTATCACTACGACTAAATCTAAAGCTCTTGAAGTACGCAAGGCTGCTGAAAAATTAATTACAAGAAGCAAGATCGATTCAGTTCACAATCGTCGTGAAGTAAAGAAGTTTATTGCAGATGAAAAGGTTCTCAATAAATTGTTTACAGAAATCGGTCCTCGCATGAAGGATCGCAATGGTGGTTACACCCGCGTATTGAAACTTGGTTTCCGTCAGGGCGATGCTGCTGACATGGTTATCCTTGAATTGGTAGATTACAAGCTTGATTCAGATTCTGCTGAGGCAAAAGAAGATTCAAAGGCAAAGAAATCTGCTGCTGAAAAGAAACCGGCTGCTAAGAAACCTGCAGCAAAGAAAACCTCTGCAAAGAAAGCTGAGGCTGAGACAGCTGAAGCCGCAGATAAGGAGTAGGAAATGTCTAAGAACCATCGTGGAACTGGTATTCGCTCACTTCCGGCACACGGAAGAGCTACTTGCCCTATCTGTAAGAAAGACAATGTAAAATGTCTTTACGAGCAGGAAGTTGACGGACAGACTGTAAGCATCTGCAAGGTTTGTAAAGCAACTTTGAAAAACAAAGCAAGAATTGCTGCTAAGTCAGCACCTGTTGCCGCTCCTGCAGCTGAAGAAACTGCATCGGCTGCAGAATAAGAAGAAAGGAGCATATAATGGCTACTAAAAGAAGTCCTCGTTTTAAGGAATGTAGAAGACTTGGTGTAAACGTGTGTGGACACCCTAAAGCAATGGAACGTGCGAACGCTCCTGCTTTTGCTAAAAAAAAGAAGATTTCTGAATATGGTCTTCAGTTGATTGAAAAACAGAAGGTTAAGGCATATTACGGAATTCTTGAAAAACAGATGAGAAGATATTTTGAAGCTGCGGCTCGCTCTACTGGTAACACAGGAGACTTGTTGCTCATCGCTTTGGAATGTCGTCTTGACAACCTTGTATACCGCATGGGATTTGCAAAATCAATCCGCATGGCACGCCAGATGGTAAGTCACGGACATTTTACAGTAGATGGCAAAAAGGTGAACATTCCTTCATTCGCTGTAAAAGTTGGTCAGACCATTGCCTTGAGTGAAAAAGGTCAGAAGTCTGGTGCCTTGAAAGCTGTTTTCCTTGAAGACAAATCTTTGAAATTGGATTACATCGAAAAGAATCTTGATGGATTCTGTGGAAAGCTTACCCGCCTTCCTTTGAGAGCTGAGATTCCAGTTGAGATTAAGGAAAACCTTGTAGTTGAGTACTATTCTAAATAGTAATCAAGCAAAACGGCAGTCGGTTGCGGCTGCCGTTTCTTTTTTTTAACGTTTACTAAAAAATCGAAATTAATTATAGTAGAGGCAACAATCATTTTTTTTTGGAGGAAATATGAAAAAGGTTGTTTTGCTGAGCGCTTTTGCCGCTATGATTCTTGTGGCTGGTTGTTCTAAGAAGGAAAGCGATACTATCAAAATTGGCGGAGTTGCTCCGTTGAGCGGTGGTGTTGCGGTTTACGGTGTTGAATGTAAGAACGGTATTGATCTTGCAGTAGAGGAAATCAATGCTGCGGGCGGAATCAACGGAAAGAAGGTTGAATTCGTGTGCGAGGACGACGAAGGTTCGCCGGACAAGACGGTAAACGCATTTAAAAAGCTTATCACAAAGGATGGAATCAAGCTGGTAATTGGTTCTTTGACTTCTGGTTGTACGCAGGCTATTACAACACTTGCACAGGCAAGCAAGGTCGTTCAGATTGCACCAGCGGCTACGGCTCCTGCAATCACTGATGCCGGAAACTTTATTTTCCGCGCGTGCTTTATTGACCCGTTTCAGGGAACGGTTGGCGGAAAATTTGCCGCAGAGACGCTTGGTGCTAAGCGGGCTGCCATTTTGTATGATGCCGGAAACGATTATTCCGTAGGCTTGTACGAGAACTTCATCACTTCATTCAAGGACTTGGGCGGCGAGATTGTTGCTGCGGAATCCTATGCGGGTGGCGACAAGGATTTTAATGCCCAGCTTACAAAGATTAAGAATGCAAATCCTGATGTTGTGTATCTTCCTGACTATTATGGAACGGTTGCGCTCATTGCAAAGCAGCTCCGCGCTCAGGGAATCAATACGCCGATTGTTGGTGCTGATGGTTGGGACGGACTTACCGGAAACGCTGGCAAAGAGGTTTTGAACGGCTTCTATTCAAATCACTATGCTGACGACTCTACGGAGCCTGCGGTTCAGAAGTTCGTAACTTCATTCAAGGAAAAATACAACAAGGCTCCGAATTCATTTGCGGCTCTTGGTTATGACAGTGTTTATCTGCTCAAGGACGCAATTCTTCGCGCGGGAACAACGGATTCCGTTAAGGTTCGCGAGGCTCTTGAGGCAACTGACGGAGACTATGTAACCGGGCATCTTACATTTGATGAAAAGAGAAATCCTGTTAAGTCTGCGGTAATGATTGAGCTGGTTGAAGGCGCTGACGGTGCGATTACAACAGCATATAAGACGACTGTTAATCCGTAAGGCGCATAAATGCAAAAAAAACAGCCTGATTTTGTTTCAGGCTGTTTTTTTTATCGGAACGTGTTATTCGTTCGTAAGAATTCGTTTATTTGCGGGTGTAGGTGATGTCATCATATTCAAACTTTCCGTTGTCAATCGTAACAGTATATGCTGGGTATGAGACATCTTCTTCTTCGAGCGTTGAGAGGCTGTCGTCCGGATAATAAATCTTTGTTATGTGAATTGTAATGTCGCCGTCTGCGGCGGGGTCGCCGGTGTAAGTTCCGCTTTCAGCAGTGTATACTCCGTACTCAGAGCCTTTTTGCGTCTTATAGTCGATTTGAACCAATGTGTTCCCTTCTGAATCCTTGTAAAAGTAGACGGTGTTTTCATAATTTGCATCATCTTCTTCATCATATCCCGACCCAGCAAATGTCGCGACCTTTGTACCTGAAATTGACTTTCTTAAATCAAGCAGGCATTTGTCCCCATCATCACTGTCGTCTGAGCACGAAGTACATGTGAAAGCGAGTGTTGAAATTGCGGCTGCGATAGCCAAAAGTTTTGCAAGTTTTTTCATTAACTTGACTTCCAATAATTTTTTATTACTATACAAAAAAAGTAGCGATACAAGGCGCGGACTGTACGTCTCCAAAAAAAAAGAAGCAAAAAGAATCGTTGAAAGACCGCCCGCATATCTTTATAATGAAGGAATGTTTCGTTTATATGTAGAAAGAAAGCCGGGCTTTGAGAACGAGGCTAAGGGCTATTTTGCAAGTTTTAAGAACTTTTTGGGCATTTCCGGGGTTACCGGGGTGCGTTATCTGAACCGCTACGACGTTGAGAACGTTGGCGAGGCAGTTGGAAAGGCTGCCGCAACGCGCATTTTCAGCGAGCCGCAGAGCGACTTTGTTTATTTTGAGAACGTAGAGGTTCCGGAAAACGATACTGTAATCGTGTGGGAATATCTTCCGGGTCAGTATGACCAGAGGGCCGACAGCGCGGAGCAGTGCCTGAGCTTGCTTCGTGCCGGAATGGCAAAGGAAGTTAAGGTTTTGAAGGAAGCTCCACGCGTTCGTTGTGCGCGTATGGTAATCATAAGCGGAAAATTGAGCGCGGACGACGTTGCAAAGATTCAGAACTTTTTGGTGAACCCTGTGGACAGCCGCCTTACTGACGGAAAGAAGCCTGATACGCTTGAAATGAAATCTGAGGTTCCGGGCGACATTCCTGTAGTCGAGGGCTTTATAGGCTGGTCTGATGCCGAGCTTGAAAGCTACCGCCAGAAGATGGGACTTGCGATGGATCTTGCGGACATCAAGTTCCTTCAGGACTACTTTGTGGGTGAGAAGCGCGACCCTACTGAGACGGAAATCCGCGTTCTTGACACATATTGGTCTGATCACTGCCGCCACACCACGTTCCTTACTGAGCTTAAGGACATAAAGATTGAGGAAGGTCCTTATGCCTCGCTCTTTAAAAAATCATTGCAGAACTATACCGATATGCGAGCCGAGATGTACGCCGGCCGAACCGACAAGCCTGTCTGCCTTATGGATATGGCGGTAATCGGAATCAAGTACCTTAAGAAGCACGGAAAGCTTGACGACCTTGAGGTGAGCGAGGAGAACAACGCCTGCTCAATCTATATTGACGTTCATTATACGCACGACAAGAACGGAAAGCCTTGCGACCAGAAAGAAACCTGGCTTTTGATGTTCAAAAACGAAACACATAACCATCCGACAGAAATAGAGCCATTTGGTGGAGCCGCAACCTGTATTGGCGGCGCAATTCGCGACCCGTTGAGCGGACGAAGCTGGGTTTACCAGAGCATGCGCGTGACAGGTGCCGCAGATCCGACAGTTCCTTTGAGCAGAACGCGTAAGGGAAAGCTCCCTCAGGTAAAGATTTGCCGTGAGGCGGCTCAGGGATTTTCTTCTTATGGAAACCAAATTGGTCTTACGACGGGGCAGGTTACTGAACTTTATCACCCTGGATATATGGCAAAGCGCATGGAGCTTGGCGCGGTAATTGCGGCGGCTCCTCTTAATACTGTAATGCGCGAGCGACCGGAGCCGGGAGATGTAATCATCCTGCTTGGTGGCGGAACTGGCCGCGACGGTATTGGAGGGGCGACAGGCTCTTCAAAAGTTCATACGGAAAAATCAGTTACGACGGCTGCCGCTGAGGTTCAGAAGGGAAATGCCGTTGAGGAGCGTAAGATTCAGAGGCTGTTCCGCAACAAGGAAGTGAGCCTTATGATCCGCCGATGCAACGACTTTGGTGCAGGCGGAGTTTCCGTTGCAATCGGTGAGCTTGCCCCTGGACTTGAGATTGACTTGGACAAGGTTCCAAAAAAATACGAGGGCTTGAACGGAACGGAGCTTGCTATTTCTGAAAGCCAGGAGCGAATGGCGTGCGTGGTACGCGCAAAGGATGCCGAGCGCTTCATCAAGGAAGCCGAGAAGGAGAACCTTCAGGCAGTCAAGGTTGCAGACGTTACCGATACTAACCGCCTTGTAATCAACTGGCGCGGAAAGACCATCGTAAATCTTGGACGCGAATTTTTGGATGCCGCCGGAGCGCATCACGAGGCTGTGGCATTGATAGAAAGCCCTGCCGCCCCAGAAAAATCGCCTTTGGCAAATCCGCTTGAGAGCGTAGGCAAAGTGCTTGCTGGCGGTAAGAGCGGCGAAACATTGAGAAAGGCTTGGCTTGAGAATATTTCTGACCTTGCGTGCTGCTCTCAGCGAGGGCTTGGCGAGCGTTTTGACGGCTCAATCGGTGCAAGCTCGGTTCTGTTTCCATACGGCGGAAAATACCAGTGCACTCCAGAAGCCGGAATGGTGGCAAAAATCCCGGTTGTCTCTCCTTATGAGACAAGCACGGTAAGCCTTATGGCAAACGGCTACGACCCGCGCGTGGGCGAATGGTCGCCTTGGCACGGTGCGCAGACTGCCGTCCTTTCAAGCCTTGCAAAAATAGTTTGTATGGGCGGAAAGGCAGACACCTGCCGCCTTTCGTTCCAGGAATTCTTTGGTCGTGCTGTGAGCGAGAAGACGTGGGGATACCCTGCTGCCGCACTGCTTGGTTCAATTGACGCGCAGAACGCTGTCGGTTGTGCTTCAATCGGTGGTAAGGACAGCATGAGTGGAACCTTTGAGGAAATAAACGTGCCGCACACGCTCGTAAGCTTTGCCGTGACGCACGACGAGGTAAAGAACGTTACCAGCGGCTCTTTCAAGAAGGCGGGTAGCAACGTTTACCTTGTGAGCGTTCCGTATTCAGCGGAGCTTGCGCCTGATTTTGACTCTTTCAATAAGAATGCGGATAAGCTTTATGAGCTTAATTCAAGCGGAAAGATAAGCGCGATGTACCCTGTATGCGCAGGCGGAATCGCAGAAGCCCTTACCAAGATGGCAATGGGTAACAGAATCGGCGTGAAGGTGGAGAACGTTCCATATTCACAGACCGTAAAGGCGTTCCGAAAGGACGGAAAATATTCAGAGAAGGATTTGTTCACGCCTCTTTACGGTGCGATTGTTGTAGAGACCGAGGAGACACTTTCCGCTTCTGATTTTGCGGACGGAACGCTTGAGAAGATTGGCGTTACTACGGCTGAAAAAGAAATCACGGTTGAGGCTGACAACGTTCCTGGAATGACGGTCGCTTTGCAGGAGCTTGAAAAGGCTTGGGAAAGCCGCCTTTCTGAGGTGTTCCCGCCTGTGAGCGGAGCCGAGGTGCAGAAGCCGCTTCCTGATTTTGCAAAGGGCATCCACAAGTCCTTAAGCGACGCGCGAAAGAATCCAGTGTTTGCAAATCCTAGCTCAAAGCCGCGCGTGCTTCTTCCTGTGTTCCCGGGAACTAACTGTGAATTTGATATGGCGCGCGCGTTCAACCTTGCAGGGGCTGACACAAAAATCATCGTGATTGCAAACAGGACTCCTAGTATGCTTGAGGAAAGCCTTGCGCTCTTTGAGAAAGAGCTTAAGGAAGCTCAGATTCTTGCTTTGAGCGGCGGATTCAGTGCGGGTGACGAGCCTGACGGTTCTGCAAAGTTCATTGCAAACTGCCTTAGGGAAGGTAGGGTTTCTGCCCAGATTATGGAGCTTCTTAAAAAGCGCGACGGACTTGTGCTTGGTATCTGTAACGGCTTCCAGGCTCTTGTAAAGACCGGTCTTGCTATGTACGGCGAGTTCCGCGATATGACGGGCGATATGCCGACCCTTACATACAACAGGATTGGCCGCCACATAAGCCGCGTGGTTCGTACACGCATGGTGAGCGCGATGAGCCCGTGGGCGCAGGACGCAAGCGTGATTGACGGACGCATTCACCTTGTTCCGATAAGCCACGGTGAGGGACGCTTTGTGTGCGACGAGGCTACGGCAAAGGCGTTGTTTGAGAACGGACAAGTCTACACTCAGTATGTGGACGAATTCGGAGTTCCTGCAATAACCGAGCCTGACAACCCGAACGGCTCTGCCTTTGCGATAGAGGGAATCACAAGCCCGGACGGCCGCGTCCTTGGAAAGATGGGACACAGCGAGCGAACCATTGGAACTGATATGAACGGCGCAAGCCGCGATTTGATAAAGAACATTGCGCTCGACGTTCTTACGAATGAGAACGAGTCAAGCTGCCAGAACCTGTTCAGGGCTGGCGTAAGATACTTTAAATAGGTTGGTAAAAGATGAAGAAAATTGCTTTTGCGATTGCAGTTGTGCTGGGTGTGCTTTTTACGTCGTGCGGAGCAAAAAAGAATGCCGCTGGTTGGTACACGGATTTTGAGGCAGCAAAAAAAGCGGCTAATTCAAAGAACAAGAGCATCCTGCTGTTCGTACATTCGGATTATGACATGGACGGAAGCGATGCCGGCGTTGCGGCGCTGACCGGTTCTTCGGAATTTATAAAAGCGCTCAATGAGCGTTATGTATGCGTGCTTTTTTCGTTTACAGACTTGGAGACTACGATGAACGGAGCCGGTCTGGACGCTACGAATGCCGAGCAGAAGGCTGTGGAAAAGCGTAAGAAGTTGCTTCAGGAGCAGTTCCGGGTTGCGGACATATATGCAATTCAGGAAACGCCGTCAATCACGCTGATTACAAAGGACGGCTATTATATTACGTCGGTAAGCAACGATTTTTCTGGCTCGTCTGTTGACGGTTATGTTGGACTTGTAAACGCCGAAGACGCGGCTGTTCGCCAGATGCAGGCTGCTGTGCTTGCTACGGAAAAAGGCTCTGCTTCTGAGCGGATTGCGGCAATTGACGCGCTGTTTGAGTCCTCTACCGAAATGCAGAGGCTTGCACTCGTTGATTTGAGCCGCAAGTTGGTCGACCTTGACAAAAAGAATGAGAGCGGTTTGGTAAGCAAGCACCTGTTTTCGATTGCAAATGCAGAAAGCTACGAAAAGCTTTCCAGCCTTGATTTTGTGGGCGCGGTAAAGATTTATTCGCGCTATGCGGAAGACAAGCGCATCCTTCCGGTTGACTCGCAGGCGCTGTATTTTATGGCGGCTTCTGCAATGGCAAGAAGCGGAAGCTCGGATGTAAGCGCGGTGATTGCGTTGCTCCAGAAGTCAATTGACGTGCTGCCTGACGGCGAGAATGTTGCCAGCATAAAGACGGTCATGGAAAACCTTCAGAATATGCAGGCAATGCAGACTGCAATGGAAGAAAATTCCGCGCCTGCTGCGGCTGACGACGCTGCTCCTGACGCAGGCGCTGCCGCTGATGAAGCGACCAACGCTGTCGTTCAGTAATTTTGAATATTTATATGCTTGCGGGGCTGCTGATTGTTTCAGCAGCTCTTGTCGTACTTTCGATGCTGTTCAGCATTTCTGAAAGCGCCTTTCTTTCCATGAATAAATTGCGGCTCCGCATTCTTAAAAAGGAGCGGAACCGCCGGGCGATTCGGGTTGCGAGACTGCTTGAAAAAAAAGAAATCCTTATCAATACTCTTTTGGTTGCAAATGAGCTGGTAAACATTCTGCTCAGCTCAATTGTAACCGCTGTCGCCATGTATGTTTTTGGCTCAAAGGGGGTGGGAATCGCGACATTTGTGGTTACCATGCTGCTTCTTGTGTTCGGCGAGATTACGCCAAAGGCTGTCTCAACAAGGAATCCAGATGGCATTGCCTACAGCCTTTCGCTTTTTGTAAGCGTGGTCGTACGGCTTTTGCGCCCGCTTGTAGAGGTTCTGACCTTCATTTCGCGCGTTATTCTTCGTATTCGTGGCATAAAAACAAATCAGCAGAACCAAACCTATTCCGTTGAGGACATAAAATCGTTTATTGAGGTGGGCGAGGAAACCGGCGTGCTGGAACGCGGCGAAAAGAGCATGATGGACAGCGTGTTCAAGTTTTCTGACCTTGCCGCAAGCGAGATTATGATTCCCCGCACGCAGCTTGTGGGCTTGCGAGAAAACTGCTCGTTCACCGAGGTCATGGAAACCGCCCAGCGCACGCGATTTTCGCGCTTTCCTGTGTACCGCACGAGCATTGACGACATCGTTGGCATTCTGTACCTTAAGGATTTGCTTAAGACCACGCCGGAGAGCTTTGACATGAAGACCCTCATGCGTCCTCCTCTTTTTATTCCCGGAACAAGAAAGATTACGTCCGTTCAGCAGGTCATGCAGGAAAATCGGCAGACTATTGCTATAATCATTGATGAATATTCCGGTACGGACGGGCTCATAACGCAGTCTGACATTCACCGCGAGATTTTTGGAACGGAAGGAACAAAAACGCCGTGGCAGAAGGAGTCCAATCTGAACGAATACAGGAATTTGCGGACATTTTCTGTTGACGGAGCCACGCTGCTTGTGGACTTGAAACTGTATTTTAGCATTCAGATTTCCTCTGAAATAAACGACACGATTGGTGGCTGGATTACCGAACGGCTTGACCGCATTGCCGTTCCGGGCGACACCGTGAATTGCGGCGAATGGACGTTCACGGTGGAATCGGTAAAGCTGCGCCGCATCCTTTCTGTCAGAATGCAGCGGAACGAAAGCCTGACAACAGAAAAGCCGGAGGAGGGCGCGTAATGATTAAGAATTGCGTCATCGCTTGCTCTCTGTTCGTTATTGTGCGCCTGATAGCATTTTTTGCGGGCAGCGAGACGGCGTATCTTTCGGTCTCGCGCATAAAGCTTCGGCAGATGGTGCAGGAAAAACGCCGCAATGCCCGCACCGCAAAAAAACTGCGCGAAAATATTGACGAGCTGCTGACAATCATTCTTATCGGCATCAATTTTACGAATACGCTGGGCGCGGCGCTTGCAACCTCGCTTGCCGTTGAGTTTCTAGGCAATTCCGGCGTTGGCATTGCCACAGTGGGCTTTACGTTTCTTTCTGTCATTTTTGGCGAGATTGTGCCAAAGACAACGGCGGCGCTCTATACAGATTCCGTTGTGTGCCGTCATGCCGTTCCGCTCTTGGTACTGGAAAAACTGTTCTTTCCTGTGGTTTTTGTGTTCAGCGCAATCTCAAAAGGAACCGCGCGTCTTGCCCGTAATTTTTTAAAGAACGACCGCGCGCTTGTTACAGAAGAAGAGCTTAAGACACTGATAGAGGTGGGCGAGACGGAAGGAACGCTGGAATCCTCAGAAAAAAACATGCTGTACAAGATTTTCCGCATAAACGACCTTTCGGTGTACAACATCATGAAGCATCGTTCAATGGTTGTTTCCGTGAGTACCGAGGCGACCCGCTCCGAGATTACGGAGCTGTTCGTCAGTTCCGGGCTGAGCATGCTTCCTGTATATGAGGGAAACAAGGATACGGTCGTAGGCGTCATTCACTATAAGTCTGTGTTGCTTACGCCAGAAAAGATTGTGGAGCAAGCGGCTGCGCTCAGCATGGGAGAGGCGGTGTCCTACGCGCGTTCCGTAATGAAGGGTGTGCTGTTCGTGCCAGAAACGCTTACTGCCCTTGAGCTTTTGGGAAAATTCAAGCGTGAGCGCACGGATTTTGCTGTCGCTTTGAACGAGCAGGGCGAAATGACCGGAGTAGTTACCATCGACGACATAATGCGCATTGTTTTTGGGCGAATGATGGACGAGGACTCGGCGGCTGTTCCGGCTGAGGAGCAGATAAAGCTTGTGTCGCCCAACGAATTCATTGTTCCAGGCTCCATAAAAATCGAGGATTTGAACGGAATCCTTAACCTTCAGCTGGAAAGTGAGGAGTTCACCACGCTTGCGGGCTGGATTCTTGAAAAAATGGACTGTCTGCCTTCCACGGGCGAAATTTTTTATTGGCAGAACGTGCTTTTTATCATCGAGGATCAGGCGAACCGCAAAATTCAGCAGGTGCGAATAAAATTCCGCGGCTCGCGGGCTTTGCTTGCGCAAAAAAGGGCAGAAAGCGCGGGGCTTTCAAAACGCTAGAACGGACGGAACAGAACGGAAAGCGAGAAGTCGGCGTAGTGGGCGCTAGCCCCGGATTCTGAGCGCGAGCGGGAATACGCGTCGTCCTCTCCGCTGCTGTTTGAGGCTGTGTTGCCGCGAAGCTCGTTGAGCCAGGTGAATGCCGCGCCGCCGTCAAGCCACAGGCATTTTGTGATGCGATGCTTTATGTGCGCATTCACGCGCCACGCGCAGAATATTTCTTCCATTGAGTCGTAAAAATGAACTGACCGCAGCAAGTGGTTGTCGATTGAATCGATTCTGCACCACGGGGCAGCGCTGAAGCCCGCGCTTATGCGTGCGCGTTCCTTGTGCGTGTAGGCGGCTTCCATGCCGAGCCAAGTAAAAAAGGTTTCGCGTCGGTAGGATATTACGTCCTTTCCGTCGTATTTTGCCACTGTGACCTTTGGGGCTTCCGTATAGGACGTTCCTGCCTCTGAGTATTGCTTTGTGATTCCCTGTGCATAGAACGACATGAATTCCCATTCTGCGGCACAATACGGAAAAATTGAAAACGAGCGGAACGGAATGCGCGCTCCAGCCCGCGCGCTGAATAAAAAGCCTCTGCCAAAAAAATTGTCGCTTTCGGAATATTTGTTTTTTACGGTGTAGTCTTCCCAGTCGGAATCCTGCATGATTCCGATTGATTTTTCAAACGGAAAAAAGCCTGCGCCGTATATGTGAGTCTCAAGCAACTTCCAGTAAATGCTTGCGCCACCTCCACAATAAAGGAGAGGACGGGCTTCCCAGTCCAGCTGGCTGAGTTTTTTGGATTCCCCATTTACATTTGAAAAGACAAGCTCGTTGTATACGCCGCTTCGCAGTGCCGAATTGACAAAAAAATCCGCATGAAGGTCGCGCGTCGTTCTTTGCGCTTCTTCCGTATGGGCAGAAATAGGGGCGAGGGCGCACAAAACCGCAAGGCATAGCACATGAGGTGGGGCAAAAAGGCTTCTTTTTTGTGCTGAAAAAGCCTTATGCGTCTGCATTCTGCTCCAGCGGGTCGATTCCGTAGATTTTGGCGAGCTGCTTTCGCAAAGCGTCCATGTCCTTTTGGTAGGGCGCGCTGAACGTAAGTCGTTCGCCAGTTTTAGGGTGCGTAAACGTAATCTTATATGCATGAAGTCCAAGCCGGCTCAAGAGAGGCTGTTCGTCAAGCTCGTCGCCGCGCCAGTTGCGTTTGATTTCGCTTAGGCGGATTGGCTTTTGGTTTCCGCTGTAGAGCGGGTCGCATACGATGCAAAATCCGCTCTGCGCCAGATGCACGCGGATTTGGTGGGTGCGTCCTGTTTTTGGCTTTGCCTCAATCCATGAAAAATTGCCGCAACTACCGATAAGGCGCAGCTCCGTAAGAGAATGTTTTCCGAGCTTTTTGTTTACTACGGTGCGGTGGCGTGCATCGCCGTCAGGAAGCAGTGGCAAGTCAACGGTCAGAATACCGTCGTTCCACAGCGGATGCCCATGTACAAGGCAGTGATACGTTTTTTCTACCGTGCGCTCCTGAAATTGCAGGGAGATATTCTGATGGGCTTCTGGATTCCGCGCGTATACGATTATTCCCGATGTGTCCTTGTCTATGCGATGCACGGCGTACAGCTTGCCGAATTCCTTTTCTGCAGAAAGATCCAGCCGCGGTGCGTCAGGGGCGTATCGGTCGGCGGCAATCAAAAGACCGCTCCGCTTGTTCAGAACAACGATGTCGTCATCTGCAAAAATAGTTGTGTAGTCGGCAATTCTTTTCATACGCTCGATTATAGCAAGGCATTGCCGTTTTGAAAAGTTCCGTGGGGAGTTAATAAGTTCCAAGGCAAAAATGCGTGTAGCAAGCTAGCTTGCGATTTTGAAGGATGAACTTCGTCTGAAATCTATTTTTTCTAATACCTATGCATCAAAAATTGATTTCCCTAGATATATACGGCAGAGCGGTTTCATGATATACTTTCGTCATTATGAAAACGTGTTACAATTGCGGAAAGATTATCTTTATGAATAAAGTGTTCGGTCAGATTGGAGAGAATATGTATACCTTCTGCTCCGAAAAATGCAGGTCGTCAACCTGGCATAAAATTGGCGTAAAGTCAAATGATTCTATGGAAGCGTCATCAAAGGACGCGGACGACCATACCGGGCATTCCTACGAAAGAAAGGAGGCCGGAGAAAAATCCGGCGCGCCTAGCAAGCTGATTTTGGACGGCGCTTCGTATTCATACAGCGCACGTACGGACCGTGTTACCATTTCGATTCAGTCGCTCAAAAACAAATCCGGAGAAAAGACCGGAACGTTGAAATTTGAGCTTTTTATGTCAAAGACGGGAGCTTTTAAGCCTGGCGAAAAAAGCGCGGGCTTTACGATGGCTTCTAGCGCGACCTACGAGCCACTCCGAGTGAACAGCGCTTATTCAAACGTTACGTCTACCACGCGTCCACTTGAAAAAAAATCCGGCACATACACTCCGGTTATCTTTGTGCGCGAACTGAACGAGGACGGCAAATGGCACATAGCCGCCTTTGCGAACTTCCCGCAGAAGGAAAAGCTGCTGTAAAAAAACGAACGCCGCTGAGATGGTCAGCGGCGTTTTTTTTGCGGATTTTGTGTTTGCCAAAAGACAAAAATGCGAGTTTTCGTCAGAGAACTCGGTAGTACGCGTAGCGTACGTACTGCGCACTGCTCGCATTTCTAAAATTTGGTAAGTTCAAAATCCTAACGGATTTTGCCCGATTCACACGTTCTAGAAATGCTACGCCAGCTCGCATTTCTAGAACTCTTGCTTTATCTTGTCGAGGTCCTTGCCTTTGTCTTTTTCGCGGATTTCTACGCGGCGGATTTTGCCAGAGACGGTCTTTGGAAGCTCTTTTACGAACTCAAAGATTCGCGGGCATTTGTACATGGCGGTATTTTCCTTGGCAAAGGTTGAAAGCTCTGTTTCCATTTCCTTGGGGTCGCGGGTGTCATAGCCGGGCGAAAGGACGATAGTTGCCTTTACTGCCTGACCGCGCTTTGCGTCCTCTACGCCGGTAACGGCGCATTCCATGACCGCAGGGTGCTTCTGAAGAATTGATTCAACCTCAAACGGACTGATTCGGTAGCCGGAGGATTTGATGATGTCGTCCTTGCGTCCTACAAACCAGATATAGCCGTCCTCGTCGGCATACACATTGTCGCCGGTGTGATATACGCCGCCGTCAAATGCTGCCGCGGTAAGCGAGATGTCCTTGTGGTAGCCGGTAAGCAAGCCAAACGGATGACCTTGGTCAACGCGTATGCAAAGCTCTCCCACCTCTCCAACAGGAACAGGCTTGTCGTTGGGGTTCAGAATTTGCACGTCGTATGCAGGGGAAGGCTTTCCCATGGAACCAGGGCGAATTTCCGCGTTCATGAAGTTTCCGCAGATAACGGCGGACTCAGACTGGCCGTAGCCCTCAAAAATCTTTTTGCCTGTGTATTCAAGCCATTTGTCGTAGACTTCGCCGTTCAGGGCTTCGCCAGCCGTGCTGAATCGGGTGCATTTACTCAAATCGTATTTGCTTAAATCCTGACGAACAAGGAAGCGGTATACCGTAGGCGGCGCACAGAATGTGGTCAGACCGTATTTTGAGATAAGCTCAAGCATTTTTGCGGGCTTCAGCATGTTCATGTCGTATACGAATTGTGCGGTTCCGCAAATCCACTGACCGTAGATTTTTCCCCAGCTTGCCTTTGCCCAGCCGGTTTCGGCAATCGTAAGATGCAGTCCGTCCTCTACGACGCAATGCCAGTATTTTGCCGTGATGATGTGTCCGATTGGATAGGTAAAGTCATGCAGAACCATCTTTGGATAGCCGGATGTTCCGGATGTAAAGTACATGAGCATAGGATCGTTGTTGTGCGTTGCGGCTTCTCCTACCGGGCGCGGGAATTCTGCGTCAAGGCGCTCGTATTCCTCATGGAACGAAATCCAGCCGTCGCGGTTCTTTCCTACAGTCACAAGAAACTGAACGGTCGGCGATTTTTCCATTGCCTTCTCAATCTCTTCCTGAACCTTGGGATTGTCATAGGAGATAATCATTTTTACGTCAGCGGCATTGGTGCGGTATTCAATGTCAGACTGCAAAAGCTGATCAGATGCCGCAATCGCAACTGCGCCAATTCTGTGCAGCGCAGGAAGCAGAATCCACCATTCATAGCGGCGGCGCAGCATGAGCATCACCATGTCGCCTTTTTTTATTCCTTTTTGACTGAGCCAATATGCCGCCCGCTTTGATTCGCGTGCGATGTCATCAAAAGAAAAAATCAGTTCCTCGTCGTTGTCGTCAACCCAAACCAAGGCGCGCTTTCCTGGAAATTCGCGTGCATAGCGGTCAACAATATCATAGGCAAAATTAAAATTCTCGGGTGCCTTTAACCGGCAGTTCTTCTTAAAATCCTCATAATCAGTAAACTCCCGGTCTTCCACAAGAAAATCATGATACAATGCAGACATTGCGTACCCCTTAAAATTGTTTCTATATATAAAGACAACATTTTGTGCTATTTGTTGCATCTATTATCTTATTATTTGCACGCTTAGTCAAAGATATTCTGCACGAAGTTTTGTCTTGTTTCTACACTAACGATAATTTTGTTTCGCGGATTACAATTCCGTGGTATTCTATTTACATCATAACTTGGGAGTTTTTATGTCAAAAGCAGAAAAACAGTACATTCCGTGGGAATTTTTGAACGAATTCCGCGGCATAGATTTTAAAGGCGAATGGCCGACCGTGCCTGAAATGTTTGCGATTACGGCAAAGCGTTTTGGTGCGCGCGCGTGTTTGAGCGACTTTGAGAATCCTGACGGAGGAAAGCGGACGTTCAGCTATATGAAGGCGGAACGGCTTGTGCTTACACTTGCCGCGTGGTTCAGCGGAAACGGCGTAAAAAAAGACGACCGCATAGCGCTTTCTGGCAAGAATTCGCCGGAATGGACGGTCGTTTTTCTTGCTGCGCTGTATGTGGGAGCGGTAATCTGTCCGCTTGACTATGCCCTGCGCGACGAGGAAATGGAAAACCTTCTTGGCACGGCAAAGCCAAAGTTTCTTTTCATTGATGAAGAAAAATACTCGCATTTTGCATACGCAAAAGCTCCGTTTCCGTTTCAGACCTTTTCGCTCTGCCCCAAATTTGCGGACGCGTATGTATTAGGGCTTTCCAGTGACAACGCCACGGCGCTTACCATGCCGCAGGAAAACGACCTTGCGGCAATTTTATTTACGTCTGGCACAACAGGAACGCCAAAAGGCGTAATGCTTACCCACAAAAACCTGGTGAGCGACTGCTACATTGCCCAGACGCGTATGCACCTGTACGAAACGGACGTTTTTTATGCCCTGCTTCCACTGCATCATGCGTATACCATGCAGGCGGTCATGCTGGAAGCGCTTTCTGTTGGTGCCGAAATCGTCTACGGAAAGAGCATGGCGGTAACGCGTCTTATGAAGGAGCTTAAGGAAGGCAAGATAACTATGCTTCTGGGCGTGCCACTCCTGTTCAATAAGCTGCTTGCTGGAATCCTTAAGGGAATCAGGGCGAAGGGACCGATTGTGTATGGCGCGATAAAGCTTTTGCTGGCCGTGTCGTACCTTGTAAAAAAATTGTTCCGTGTGAATGTTGGCAAAAAACTGTTTAAATCTGTGCTGGCAAAGGCGAAAATTCAGTCGCTGCGCATTGCAATCTGCGGCGGCGGTCCTCTTGCCGACAGCGTGTTCAAAATTTACAACGAGATGGGCATTGACTTTGTGCAGGGCTACGGACTTACGGAAACAAGCCCCATCATAACGCTGAATCCGGTTGACCACTTCAAGATTGAAAGCGTCGGTCAGTATTTCTTCCCATATATGGAAATGAAAATTCTTAACCCTAGCGCCGACGGAATAGGCGAGGTCGCGGTAAAGGGACCGATGGTGTTCTCTGGCTACTACATGCTGGAGGAAGAGACAAAAAAGGTCTTCACCGAAGACGGCTTCTTTAAGACCGGTGATTTGGGCTGGCTCGACGGCGAAGGCTATCTTATGCTGAGCGGGCGTGTAAAGAACATGATTGTTACCAGCGGCGGAAAGAATGTCTATCCCGAGGAAATTGAGAATGCGTTCCAGCTGTGCACGGACATTCAGCAGATAACAGTTCAGGGCTATCTTGCCGAAAATTCCAAGACTGACGAGGAAATAGAAGCGCTCATCTATCCTTCTGACGACCTTTTTGACCGCCTGCATCTTAAGCGCGAAACTGATTCAGATGCGCCGCAGCTTGTTGACGAAATAAATGCCGCCGTAGAGCGCGTGAACCGCACTCTGCAACCCTACGCGCGCATTACAAAAACAACGCTGCTTGCCCAGCCGCTTGAAATGACGACGACCCAAAAAGTAAAGCGAAAATATAATTAGCGTTTTAAGAAAAAAGCGTCCGCTAGCGGACGCTTAATTTTTTTACAAGTTACTTCGAGTTTTCGTAAGAAAACTCGTTAGTCCGCGATAGCGGGCGACTGGAGCTGATCGGACTTGAACCGACTACCTCTACAATGCCATTGTAGCGCTCTAGCCAGGTGAGCTACAACCCCGAATTATGCAGATTGCGCGATGCACAATCTGCGATTTTTTTTTTAGTTCTTTGCGCGCTCTACGAATGAACCGTCGCGTGTATCGATTACGATGCGCTCGCCGTCATTGATGAAAAGCGGAACTCGAACCTCGATTCCTGTGTCGATTGTGGCAGGCTTCAGGGATTTTCCAGAAGTATCGCCCTTGATTCCAGGTTCTGTGTAGGTTACGGTTCTCACAACCTGAACCGGCATGTCGATTCCGACCGGCTTTCCTTCATAGAATGTAAGCTTTACTTCAAGATCGTCCTCTGGAGTGATGTAGCCAGCGTAGTCGCCGAGATTTTCCTTTGGAAGCTCAAACTGCTCGTAGGTTTCCTGATCCATGAAAACATAGGTTTCGCCATCGATGTAAGAGAGCTTTGTTACGTGAGCCTCAAGGTCAACCTCATCAAATTTTTCACCGGCATCAATACCAAGATCCATAGTTGATTTTGTAACAAGATTCTGAACACGAAGGTTTGTTACCATTCCGGCACGACCAGAGCGCTGACCGAGCATCTTCTGAACGATGAGCGGGTTTCCTTCATACATAAAAGCTGTTCCAACTTTTAACTGTGATGTCATTAACATAATATATAACCTCAAAAATAAAGTTTCAGATTTTTGCGTCAACCGCAGATTTTACTATTATACATATTTTCAGAATAAAAGTCATCACCCTAAGACGCTTTCCATGCGGCGCACTGTTTCGGCAATGCGTTCCTTGCGGATGCCGCTGTAGTTTACGACGAATGTCTTTTGCGCGTCCTGAACCATGGTGTGCGTGGTCATGCCTGCGTCGGAAGGAAGGTCAGCATCGGAAGTGGCAAAGCCGTCTGCCTTGTCATAAAAAAAGTCGCTCAGAAGCGCGATTCTGATTCCGTTCTGCTCAAGTCTTTTTTTCAGTTCATTTCCGTCGTAGTTGCTTTGCACGGAAAGCAAAAAGTGAAGTCCGGATTCCTCCTCCTGAATTTTTGTGCGCGTACGCAAGCTGCTTGCTTCCAGCGTGTGAATCAGCGTGTTCCGCAGGTTCCGGTAGTAGTTTTTCATGCGGATTATGTGCTTTTCAAAATGCCCCTCGTTTATAAAACGGGTCAGCGTTAGCTGCTCAAATGAGCTGATGGGGCAGGAATAAAAACTGAACTGTTCGGCAAACCTGCTTGCGAGCGTGGCTGGTAGCACCATATAGGCAATGCGAAACGAGGGCGAAAGCGTTTTTGAAAACGTGTTCATGTAGATAACGCTGTCCGTGGCGCACACGCTTTGCAACGTGGCAAGAGGCTTTCCGTTAAAGCGGAATTCACTGTCGTAGTCATCTTCTATTATAAAACGGTTCGGTGCGCCCGCCGCCCATGCAAGCAGCTCGCTGCGCCGCCGTACCGGCATGACCATTCCCGTAGGAAAATGATGCGCCGGCGACACGTGAGCCGCCGTTGCGCCAAGCCGTTCAAGTGCGGCGGGATTAATGCCTTGCGCGTCAATGGGAACCGGCACGCACCGTGCGCCGTTCAGCCTAAAAACGCCCGCAACTTTTTTGTAGCCCGGATTTTCGACGGCAAAAATCGTTTCGCGCCCCAAAAGTTGCACCACCATGGAATACAGGCTTTCCGTTCCGGCGCCCACCACAATCTGCTCGGCGCTCACGTTCATACCGCGAAATTCCCGCAGATATTTTGCGATGGCACGGCGCAGCTCAAGCACTCCGCCTGCCGGACTCCGCGCCAAAAGCTGCTCATCGCCGGAATTTAAGACCTGACGCATGATGTGCGCCCACAGCGAAAAAGGAAACTTTTCCAGCGCCGCGGAATTGCTTCGGAAGTCGGTAAAGAAGGTGGGAGCGGCTGTGGTCCATGCGGGAGGTTCGTTCAGGTCAGTTTTTTTGGTAACAGATTTTCCACGTTCGCCCTGTGGAAGCAAAAGCACGTCGCTTACATAAAAGCCTTTTTTTTCTATTGAATAGATGTACCCCTCGGAAATAAGCTGGGCATAAGCGTTCTGAACTGTTATGATGCTTACGCCAAGATGCTCGCTTAGCGCCCGCTTTGACGGCAGCCGCTCGTCCGCGCGCAGTTCTCCGCATGAAATTTGCTTTTTAAGGGAATTGTACAGAAATTCGCATAGCCCTTCCGTTCCTCGGGCAGAAAAATCAACAGTAATCATCGGTTATCTCATGACCTTGTACTGCGAAAGCAGCACGTTCAGCGATGCGATGTTCTGAACGCCTAGCTTTTCAAAAACGTCCGTCATGTCCTTTTTTACCGTTGACTCGCTTATTTTCAGCGTTTCCGCAAGCTCTTTGTACGTCTTTCGCGTGGTTATATATTCCTGAACAAGAAAAATCTGGCGGTCGGTAAGCTGGTAGCGCTCAAGATGAAGTTCCTGTCCAAGCTCCGGCATTTCCACGGAAGAAAGCGTCATCGCCGTAATTGGAAACAGCGAAAGCAAATCCTTTCTGACGCTTGCGTATACGTAAAAATAGAAGAAGCTCACAAAAAGCGAATAGGCAAAAACCATGCAGAATTTCAGAAAATTCTGCGGAAGCATGACGAACAGCGTTGCAAACCACACGCCCAGCACTGCGGCAAGGCGCTTTTTGCTCCGTTCCTTTAAAAATCCATTGCAGAATAAAAAAATAACGCCCGCAGAATACAAAAAGGTTCCCAAAAAAATAAGGTTGTTCAGCGTCATCGTAATTCCCTGCGCAAAAAGCACAAGGGATTGCAGCAATTTGAACCGGGGAAAAATAAGCAGGAACAGACAAACAAGGGCACCCAATGCATTTACAGATGGAATGACGTATTCAGGTCGCGGCAAAAAAGAATACTGATAATCTTCTATCGTAACGCTTATCACAAAGCCAACAATCTGAACAAGAGCCGCAAAAAAAATCACGAGTCGTTCATAGGGAAGCCCTTTTTTCATGCCCCAATTTTACAACAAGAATTGAAAAACAACAACAAAAATTCTATATTGTGTACTTCGCGGTCTTCGTGGTATCTTAAGGTATGAACATTATTTCGTGGAACGTGAACGGCATTCGTGCGGTTGAAAAGAAGGGCTTTGCAGACTGGCTTTTGCAGAGCGGGGCTGACGTTGTGTGCATTCAGGAAACAAAGGCACGTCCCGAACAGCTTTCGCCGGAGCTGGTAAGCCCCAAATCTGCGGACGGGAGCGTTTCTTATTCAGCGTATTTTTACAGCGCAAAAAAGCCGGGCTATTCCGGCACGGCAATTTATACAAGAACGGCACCCGATTCCGTGGAGCCGCTGGGCGACGACCGTTTTGACGACGAAGGTCGCGTGACCATTGCAAAATATGGAACGACGGCGGTTATTTCGGCGTATTTTCCCAACAGTCAGGATGGTGGTGCGCGTCTGGACTACAAGCTTGCGTTCTGCGAGGCGATTCTTGCCAAGTGCGACCAGCTTGTTTCCGAGGGCTTTAACATCGTTTTGTGCGGCGACTACAACATTGCACATAAGCCGATTGACCTTGCCAATCCAAAGACCAACGAAAAAAATCCGGGGTATTTGCCGGAGGAGCGCGCTTGGATGGATTTGTTCACCGGGCGCGGCTATGTAGACACCTTCCGGCATTTTTGCAAGGAGCCGGCGCAATACACGTGGTGGAGCTACCGTTTTCATGCCCGCGAAAAAAACATCGGGTGGCGCATTGACTACCAGTGCGTGAATCCATCATTCATTCAAAATGTGCGTGCTTCAAAAATCCTTTCTGACGTTACCGGAAGCGACCATTGCCCGGTTCAGATTGAAATTGACGTATAGGCTGAAAATCAGCGGCTCTGAAGCAAATTTTACGAGGAATTACTATGACAGAAACACAGGAACAGGGAAAAATTGCCGTCCTTATTGACGCAGAGAACACGAATTATAAGAAAATATCAGATATAATTCAGGAAGTTTCTTTTTACGGACATATCATCACAAAGCGAGCCTACGGAAACTGGAAGAATTGTGCGGAAGGCTGGGTACGCGCCATCAAGAACAACGCGATTACGCCAATCCAGCAGTTTGAGAATTCCAAGGGAAAGAATTCCAGCGACATAACTCTTGTTATTGACGCAATGGATTTGCTGTACAGCAAAAAATACGACACGTTCGTGATTGTCTCAAGCGACAGCGATTTTACAAAGCTGGTAACGCGCATTCACGATGACGAGATTTTTGTTATTGGCGTTGGCGAGCAAAAGACGCCGGAGTCGCTTATAAAGGCGTGCGACGAGTTCATCTATATAGAAAACATTGAGACGGAACAGACCGACACGGAGCCTGCACGTACCGGCGCTTCAAAGGAACAGCCAGCAAAGGAGTCCGTGGGAGACGCAAAGCTTTCTGCCGGGGACAAAAAGAAGCTCGTTCAGAAGCTTCGTAAAATTGCCGAAACCGACAAATATGCCGACGAGGAAGGCTGGGTGAACATAGGCTCCGCCGGTTCAATCCTCAAGCGGCAGGATCCTGGCTTTGACACCCGCACCTACGGCTTTTCTTCCTTGGTAAAGCTGATTGAATCTCTTGATCAGAACTTTGAGCTTCAGCGCCGCAACAACGCCAGCGGTCGCCCGGTCATCATCGAATACCGCAACAAGCCAAAAAAAGGACTGTTCGGGCTGTAAGAGATAAGGGGAGCGCGTCTTTGCTGGCGAAGGCGTGTTTCACTTTGTTGTACTGGCTTTGTTAAAGACACTCACAATTTTTTTTTACTGTTCCTGCATAAATTTTAAAAGATGCGCGGCAAGGTCGCCGTTTTTGACGAGGGAGGCGGAAAAGGCGGCAAAGCCGGGGCGCATGGCTTGGTATGCAAAAAGAAAATCGCGGAGCGCGGCTTCCAGTTCTGGGGCGCTGGCGGCAGTGGTATTGTAGGTTTGCCAGCAGCGTTCTACGGCGGCAAAG
>CAKZZR010000086.1 GCA_937885475.1 uncultured Treponema sp. | reverse complement strand
TTCACAAAGAGCAGTGCCGCCGCGCTGCCCGTGCCGATGTAGCGGCTCTTCATCAGCGGACTGACAATCTTCAGCGCCGGGTCCTCAATGTCCATGGTGTAGTAACCGAACGGCTGTCCCTTTGCTATAAGCGCGCGGCATCGGACGTAGGCATTCTGAATGTATGGAGCGGTGTTGCCGTCAAAGGCAAGCATTCGTTCCCAGTTGAACACGTAGTCCTTTATGCGGTCGCAGGAAAGATCTGCGTATTTTATGGCGCTTATGCCTATTGCCTGGCTCAGGCGATCAAGGTTCTGTGCGTCCGTGTCTGGATTTTTTGCAAGGATGATTTCCTTTGAATGCTGCTCCGCCTCGTCAAGCAAGGAAGAAAGCGTGACCGTCTCGCCAGAGCGCGTCTTGAACGGTTTTCCGTCCTGACCAAGCACGGAACCGAATGAGACATGCTCAAGGCTCGTGCTTCCGCCGTCAATGCCGGTATCCTTTGCCGCCTGAAAGAGCATGGCAAAGTGCAGCTTCTGGCGGGAATCCGTGATATAGATGATTTTTTGCGCGCCAAGCGTCTTTACGCGGTACTCAAGTGCAACCATGTCCGTCGCATCGTAGCCAAAACCACCGTCGCTTTTTCTAAGGATGAGGGGAACCGGCTCATTGTCGCGACCGGTAAAGCCCTGCGGAAACACGCAGACTGCTCCGTTTGAAACGCTCGCCTTTTTTTCCGCAAGCATTCTGTCGGCAAAGGCGTTCAGCTTGTCATTGTAGAAGCTTTCGCCCTTGTAATCATTCTCATTCAAAAGAACGCCTAGACGCTCATACATCTTGTTGAAGTGCTTCTTTGACTCATTGGTAAGTGCCGTCCACAAATCCACCGATTCCTTGTCGCCACCCTGTAGTTTTACGACGCGAAGGTGCGAGCGCTCTGCAAAGTCAGGGTCTGTGTCGAATTTTACCTTTGATTCCTTGTAGAGCGCGTTCAGGTCGCTTATGCTGTGCTCAGAAGAGTCCTTCCAGCCAAGGTCGATGAGATGTTCGATGAGCATACCGAACTGAGTTCCCCAGTCGCCGATGTGGTTCTGCCGGATGACGTTGTAGCCCAGCTGCTGATATACGCGCACGATTGCGTCTCCTATAATTGTAGAGCGCAAATGTCCTACGTGCATTTCCTTTGCGATGTTCGGGCTTGAATAGTCCACGACGACCGTCTGATTGCTACCGCTCTGCACTATTCCAAGATTCTTGTCCTCTGAAAGCTCCTTGATTTTCTGCATGAAGTAGTCGCGGGAGATGAACAGATTGATGAATCCCGGTTTTACGACCTCGACTTTGTCAAAAAGCGGGCTCTTTATGCTTCCTGCCAGCGTTTCTGCAATCTCAAGGGGATTCTTATGCAGCTGCTTTGAAAGCTGAAACGAAATATTTACCTGATAGTCTCCAAAAATCTCTTTGCTTGCCTCAAGCACATAGTCCTTTGATGCGTCCAAACTCACATCAAACGTATTTTTTACCGAACTGATGACCAGCTCATTCAATTCCTGAAATATTGTTTTCATATTTAAAGGATATTAAGAATCAGGGGCAATGTCAATTCGCTCTACACCCAGGGCTAACTATTGAATTGTCGCTTGCGCGACAGCTAAAGTCAGAGTGATTTTGAAAACAAATCTTCTCCTTCGCGCTGTTTTTTATAGCTTGCCCCTAGTTTTCAACCTTTTGGAACTATAATGCGTTTGCCCTGGCTCTGCACCTTAGCTGGTAATCTGAGACGTACTTAAAATCTGTCTGACAGGAGAAACAAAATGTGATACAGTGATGTCATGAGGATTCTTTTTTACAGTACGAATGCGAACATTTTTGAGGGCAAGGACTGGAATTATTCTACCTATCCTTCCTGTGCGGAGCAGCTTGAGACCTTGTGCCACAATCACCCGGAAAATGAATATATCGTCATGACGCAGCTTCCAGGGCTTTTTCTTGTGGATACTGAGGAAAACCGAATCTCCGAGCGGGCAGCCAGTGTTCGCTATGCGCTTTTTGAGAGCGACGATGCCGAGACCATTGCCGGAGAAATAGCCGCGCAAAAACCGCAGCTTGCCGTTGCGTTCTCCTTTTGGCTTGCGCCGTTCGACTGGCTTTCTGTAAAGGATTCCGTCATCGGCGAAAAGCTTACGGCGCGTGGAATAAAGGCTCTTTATAATTCCGTGGAGACCGCGCTCATCAGCTTTGACAAGAGCCGAACGCAGGAATTCTTGCGCGCGCACGGCTTTAATGTAAAGAATTCTGTCTATGTGAACCATGAGCTTTTTTTTAAGACCAAAAAGGAAATCAAGGAGAACGTGTATCAGCTTGCAATCTTCCATCAGCTTGAAAAACTGCATTATCCCGTCGTGGTCAAGGATACCACCGGACTAAGTTCATTCGCAATGGATGTTTGCTCGTCGGCAGAGGACGTAAAAAAACTGCTTCTTTCCAAAAAGAACAGCTCTGACCGGCTTGTTGAGGAATACATAGAGGGCTTTCACTTTGGCTCTGAGATTTACGGAACGCCGGGAGCATACCGTGTCATGCCGCCGTTCATACTGTCGCTCAATAAATATGGCATTACAAGCCCCAAGCAGAGCATTAAGATAGGTCCGGTTACTGCTTCCCGGTTCCGAACGGACATTCTGACCAAGGAGCTTACACGGCTTGCTGAGGTCATGCAGTTTTCTGGCATCGCTCAAACAGACCTTGTGTT
>CAKZZR010000085.1 GCA_937885475.1 uncultured Treponema sp. | reverse complement strand
AAGGGCGCGGCGGAATACCGCGTCTTCTTTTTCGGTGGTTGATTTTTGGGTGAAGCCTGAGCTTTCAGAAAGCTCTGCGGCAATGCGTAGCACGGTCTTTTCGCAGTCGGCTCTTTCGTAGCCCATTTCGCACAGGGACGCGATGACCACGTCGTATTCGCTTGTTTTTTTGACGCGCACGGTCTCTGTTTCCGGCAGGGTGAGCTTACCTTTTAGGGCAAGAATCATCTTTGCGGCGGTCTTTTTGCCTACGCCGGGGATTTTTTCAAGAACGGCTACGTCGCCTGCGTCAAGGACGGACACAAGCTCGCTTGCGCTCACGCTGCTCATTATTTTTATGGCGGCCTTTGGTCCCACGCCTTCTACTTTAAGAAGGCTGAAAAACAGCTCGCGCTCCTGTGTGGTCGCAAAGCCGTACAAATCCATTCCGTTCTCGTAGTGGTTCAAAAAGGTGTAGACCTTGCCTTCGCTTGCTACCGGCGGGAATTCCGCAAGGCAGGAGTCCGGCACGCATACGTCCCATTCTATTCCGTTTGTTTCTATGAGGAGTTGCTTCGGAAATTTTCCGGTGATTGTTCCTTTCAGACTGTTCAGCATGGGCATAAGTATAGCAGAATTACGTGAGCTGCTCAAAGGCATAGCGCATAAGGTTCAGAAACTGGCGGCGCAGCATGGGATTGTATTCCGTTTTTTCTGCGGCGCGGTCAAATTCCTCGGCGGCATCGTCGATGTATGCTTCCAGCGACTTGATGGGAAGCGGAAGTCGTAAGCCCAGCATTTTGTTTTCAAGCGCGATGCAGCGGAACGTTACCTTGCCTGAGCAGGCGATGCGCAGGTTTGAGATGATGCTTTTTTCTGAAGAGACAAGAAATGCGAAACTTGCGGAATTTTCGGTTATTTTATGTTCGGGACCAAGACGCTTAAAAATCTGCACGTCCCATTCGTTCAGGGGAACGCGGATGTTGGTAAGCACCTTGTCCTTTGGAACCGAGGTGAATGAGATGAGCGGAATATATTTTATGTCAGACGGTCCCTTGAATTCCAGGACGGAATCCAAAGCCAGAAGCGGCGCGTACAGCGTGTTTTTTCGTTCCGTGTCCATAAGATTTCCGCCGATGGTTGCGATGTTCCTGATGAACGGATTTGCGATGGTGTCGGTGGCTTCCATAAGAATCTGCGGAAGGTGGCGTTCTCCCAGTGCCTGAAGCTCTGAAAGCGTTGTTGCCGGTCCGAATTCTATGTAGCGCTCGTGCTTTTCGATGTGGTTGAATTCGCGGATGAGCGTGGTGGAAATCATTTTTTCCGGCAGAGAGGAAAGCGCGGTGCAGCTTCCTACGATTCTGAGGTTGGCGATTGTCTTGAGCTGGTAGAACAGCTCGTTCAGGTTGCGGGCGTAGAAGATGTCGGTGTTTTTTTCGCTTGCCTTGTTTTCCATTCGTTATGCTCCTGTTCGCTTGTTGTAGGCTTCTACGGCGTAGAGAATTCCGTTGATGAGCGTGTCCATGTCCGTGCAGCAGGGCGAAAGATGCGAGATGAGCGCACGGATTGAGGCGCGGGTAGGCTTGTTTTTTGCGGCGAGAACCGAGGCTGCGGCAAAAATCTTGCCGGAATTGCAGTAGCCGCAGAGTTTTATGCCCGCCTTCTGAAAGCCTTTCATGATGTCGCTGTATGCTTCTGTCTTTGAAAAATGCTCAAGGGTCTCAATCTCCTGGTTCATGGTGATTCCCACCGGAATCTTGCAGGAGGGAACGGGCTTTCCGTTGTACATGATGGTGCATGAGCCGCAGACGCCCGCCTCGCAGCCGACTTTTACTGAAAGAAGGTTCATGCGGCGGAGTACGGCAAGAAGCGATTCTGACGGCGCGGCCTGAAGCAGCGTTTTTTGTCCGTTAAGGGTAAGGGTAAAGTTCATTCTGAAGCCTCCTGTGGTTCAGGCGTGGTGGCAGAGGGGGTAGAGACATCAACTCGTGCGCCTGTTGCGCCGTCCGCAGAGTCTTCGGCTTTTGCTGGGTCCGTGGCTTTGGCTGTGGGCGATTCCTCTGCGGTCTCTTCTGCGCGCTCCTCGTCCGGCTCTTGTGCGGCTTTGTTTTGTTCTTCTTCCTGCGGTTCTCTCTGGGCATCGTCGTGTGCTTCCTCGTCCTTTTGTGCCTGAGTAAGGTCGTATAAAAGCTGCTCCGTGCAGGGCAGGCGGTTTACCTGAGTGGAAAGCGCAAGCGACAGCGCAGACGTGAACGCCGCCGGAATGAGGTTGTGGATGAGCTTACCAATCTGGCAAGGCGGATTCTTTGATTCAAGGAACGAGATTCGGATTTGTTCGCATGAAACCCGCGTGTCCTTTACAAGGCGCTCAAGTTCCTGCTGGATTGCAAGCCGCACGGAACTTTCTGCCGCGCGGAGCGAAAGCAGCTCGCCGCAGTCAATGGCTATCCAAATGCCGTTTATTTTTTCAAGATAGGTGTCGGCGTTCAGCTCAAGCTCTACGATTGCCGTGCCGAATGCCGCCGACTGGAAGGGCGAGCCTTCGAATTTTTCCTTTTTCCATTGGTTTTTCATGGCGCTCGTAATTGTCTTTTTTGCGGTTATGGGCAGCGGGCTTGTCTTTCGCTTTTTGTTTATTTCTTCGCAGGCGCGCTTTAAAAGCACGCTCATGATGCTTATGTCGTTGTAGAAGTTTTCTGGCATGAAGGTTTCTTCCGTCGCGGCGTATTCCGGGTTGATTGACACATTGCTC
>CAKZZR010000084.1 GCA_937885475.1 uncultured Treponema sp. | reverse complement strand
ACGCTCAGCGCTCCGTATGATTTTACAAAGCCTGTTACTCAGAACATCACGCTGTACGCCTCGTGGACGCTCGTTTATTATACTATTAACTATGAGTTGAGCGGCGGTGAATGCCAGGACTTTACCCTTGCACAAAGCTACACCGTCGAGGATACGGTCGTACTGCCGGGCGAGGGGCAGATTGTGTACGGCTCGCATGAATTCTCCGGCTGGCGCGTTGGCGGAACGGACGAATATATTACGGAAATTCAGCCCGGAACATACTCTCGCGATTTGTACCTTATTGCAGAATGGGATACAACCATCGTGGGCGTAACCTATGTTGACTATGACGGTGAGGTGTTCACAAAGCGCACAAGAACGAATAATCCGCCCGGAAATCCTCCGGAAAGCTACTATGCTAAGGACCGCGGCGACCTTGAGTTTGACGGCTGGTACACGGATTCAGAATATATCTTCAGGTACGATGTTGACTACCAGCAGATTTACGATGACATAACGCTGTACGCAAAGTGGGTTCACATGTATACGGTAACGTATATCGGACGCGATGGTACCAGCGTGCTTGCGACTAAGCAAGTTAAGGAAGGGGAGCGCGCAGAAGAACCGGAGAACATTGAACGAACCGACGGCGAATATATGCTTTGGGATTGGTTTTCAGATTCTGAATGTACTACGTGGGCATCCTTATGGGATGGCATATATGAAGATAAGACCTTCTATTCAAAGTGGGAAAAAATCCGAACATTTACGTTCTATAAAAAAGATTCTTCCTCTGACTGTTCCACCTGGCATATAAAATACGGTGATGACGCTTGGTTGCCAAATGCAATGACCTGTTTTGGCTATACAGAGAATGCTACGGAATTCTTCCTTGGCTGGGCTACAACGCCAAATGCGGCTACGGTTGAATATGACTCAAATTACCATTTTGAGAATGTTACTGAAGATAGAACGTTCTATGCCGTATGGACTACGGAATATTACATCTTTACGCTTGTAAGTACGTATGACACGTCTGAATCAAAGCAGGTTAAGGTTGGAAAGAATTCTGTAGTCCAGCTTGACAATTTTGATGTATGGAGTTTCACAAGACCAGGCGGATTTGAGCAAGGCGATTGCTCTGAGTCTGCAACAGTCCTGCGTGGCGACATAGGCAGATGGGAGGAGATTCGCGTAACCTCGGATAAAACCTATTATCTGTATTTTAAGAAAAATATTATCGAAGAATTCAATGGTGGTTCTGGCTCGAACATGTGGCGCGAGTGCTATTATGGCGAGACTCCCACCGCGCCCGATGACCCTTGGCGTGAGCATTACACCTTTGACGGATGGTACACAACGGCTGAGTGTACGGAAAAGGTTGACTTTGTTAACAACAATATCGTTAATTGGAATACGGAGACTTATGTTTATATTTACGCCGGTTGGATACCGTTACCCTCTGGTACTATTTCTATTACCATTGATGACATGACGGCAGACCCAGGGCTTACGCTTTCTTATGCAGAAGGTGTGCTTTCTGCAACGGCAGATTCGGGGTTCTCGTTCACGTCGTATTTATGGAAGATTGACGGCTCAGCTATTCCTGGTGGAACGTCTGCTACATGTGTGCTTGACACCGGCAGCCTTGAAACCGGGTATCACAATGTTACGCTCGTCGTGAAGGATACAAAGGGTAAGTATTATTCCGGAACGCTTGAGCTGCGGGTTAAGAAGTAGGAGAGGCTGTGAATGAAAAAATTGCATGAATCATTTGTCTGTGTGCTATCCTTGCTGCTAACGCTCTCTGTAAGTTTGTTCGCACTTGCGTCTTGCTCACCACTTGCTTCTGACGACTGCGCAGAGCAGAAAATACGACCTTCGGCGGTGTCAGACAGTGCCGCGCAAAAGAATGCGGCTCATGTTTCTGTTTCCGTCATACGAGCAGACGCGCTTCTTAGAGCGCAGAATGAAAGCCGTACTATTTTGCCAGACCCCACGACGGAAGCTGACGTTACCTCCATTGATTTTTGTGTTACAGATTCTTCGGGGGCGGAACAGTGCATCAAAACCTGGTATGCGCGATACAGTGGCTTTGATGCGGTCGATGACCTGCGTGAAAATCCTACGCTCGACTTAGAGCCGGGAACCTATTCCTTTTCGTTGTATCTGTATCGTTTTGACGTTCTTTATCAGGAAGGCTTTCGTACGAATGTTACTATTGTTGACGGCGACAACACGCTTTCGTTCATAACCTCGTTTGTTACGACTGGTACTGCCAGTTTTGATGTAAAATTGTATTGGCCGGGAGATACCATTGAATACGGAAACATTTCTCTTCGTACAGTAGAAAGCAATGGCGCGGATTTGTTTTCTGGTTATTCATCAGAACGGTTTCCTGCTCAGGACAAGGAGACCGGAACTAGCTGGGTTGGTTATTGGGCATATGATGTTCCCTGCGGTACATATTTCATTCGCTTTGAGCTGTACACTGCTGACGATGACCTCATGAACGTATATGAGGATATCATCGTGCTTCTTCCGACGACTACGGTACGCAGGGAATTGACCTTGCAGCATGTGAATACTTACAAGCCCATCCTGTACGTAAGCGAAGCTGGCGATGACTTAAAGAGCGGACATACTGCCGAAAAATCTGTTGCAAGCATGAGCCGTGCGCTTGAATTGATAAAGGCTTACGCCTGCGAGGACGGCAAGGACGACTGGGAGATTGTCGTAAGCGGAAGGGTTGTCGGAACGGCGACGCTCAATGGTGAGTTGAACATAAAGTCGCTTACAATCAGGGGAAGCTCTGCTGCAACGGACATACTTGACGGCAATTTTGACACGTATAATCCAATCGCCTCGGTTGACAGCGGTGCGCCCCCTGTTACCTTCCAAAACATAAAGATTATGAACGGAAAAGCGACCGGCGGTGCAATCTACATTGGTTATAGCGCAAAAGCAACGCTTTCTGACGGTACCGTGGTTACCAACAATCACGCATCAGCAAGCGGTGGTGCAATATACGTGGCTTCTACAGGCTCTCTTACCATACATAACGCCATTATTTCTGAAAACAGCGCCGGAGGCGACGGAAAGGGCGGTGCGATTTATGCAGGAGCCGGCTCAACAATCTTGATTGACGGCTCTTCCTATATTCCTGCTGGCGCTGACGGTAAAAACGATATCTTCTTATTCAACACTGCAATTACTCTTAGCGGCATTGTTTCGCCGCCTGCTGAATGTACCGACGGCATTGTTGCGGTCATTACGCCCAACACCTACAGCGAGGACAAGGCTGTGCTTGACGGCTCTTCAGTAGGCTCCTGTTATCAGCATTTTGCCGTTACAAAAGAGAATGCCGGAAATGCAGACGAAAAAACGTGGATTATTGACAGCGCGGGAACGCTGCATATGGCGTACTCTGTGGGCACAATTTCCATGAGCGTGCCTACGTATTCCGGCTCAGGATTCCTTTCGCTTTCTGCTGCTTATTCCGCTACAAGTCCGCAGGGCGTGCCAGCCTATCGCTTCAATTCCGATGCCGGGTATGACAAATACACGTGGTCGGTCGGCACAAACGAGGGCGTTCTTACTGAAACTACCACGGAGAATACTTGTTATGTTCCGGCAAGCAAATTCAGCACCGGAAACTATACCGTCATTCTGGTTGCGTCTAAAGAAGACACGGTTCAGGCTAGCGCCACCGCATCATTCTTCGTTCAGCAAGGAGATTAGCAGTATGAGAGCATTCCGTTTTTTACTAGGCATCGTCTGGCTTTGTTTTGTGATAAGTCTGTGCGCAGGCTGCAATGCCTCGCTTTCTGAGCAAAAAGCCGCACCATCGGAAGAGCTTTTTGCGGTAAAAATCAGCGTTACGACCGACGGCGGCACTCCCCGCGTCCTTCTTCCTGATGCGCTGATAAAAGAAAACCTGTTCTATTCGCTTGCCTACAAAAAGAACTCGGAAGCAAACTATAGCCGCTTTCCGTCAAGCGGGGCGGCGGTTTCCTACGCCTCGTTTTTTGCGGAAACGCTGTATCTTGCAGGCGGAACATATTCGTTCAGTCTGTACGCATATTCGTCGGCGGGGATGGCTTCGTCGATGCTTCCCATGCTGTCAGAAACCGTATCGCAGTCAATTGCGGCGGATTCAGCGGCTTTAAGCTTTAGCCTTGCAGAACCGACGGATGGAAAGGGCGGGGTGTCATTTGCGTTCACGCTTTCTTCTTCTGACGTGTCCCAGGTTGCCGTAAAGCTTATGACGCTTCCTGATGTGGGCGGCTCTTCTTCCGTATATGGCGCAGAAAGCGTCAGCTTTGCAGGAAGCGCCACCGCAAGTTCAAGCGGTAAGCTTATGCTTACGCCGTCCGGCACCTCCATAAATGCCCTGTATGAAGCGCAGGACATTCCGCGCGGCTATTATATCTGCTATATAACGCTTACCAATTCCGCTGGGTCAGAAACGGTGATTCCGGAGGCTGTGTACATTGCCTCCGGGCGCACCGTCTCAAATGCGTCAAGCCCGCTCATTCTTACGGATGCAATGATGAACACGCGTTACACGCTCACGCTGTGCAATGCGGACGGAACAGGAACGGAGGTTCCCTATCAAACCTTCGTGAAAAATCAGACGGTGCAGCTTCCCGCTCCGACCGCGCGAGAATGGTTTGCATTCTGCGGCTGGTATGAGACCTCTGACTATTCAGGACCTGCCTTTACAGCGTATATGGCAACCACCGCCGCAAACAAAAAACTCTACGCAAAATGGTGTCCGCTTACCGTCTACGTTTCCGCGGTGGGAAGCGATTCCAACAGAGGAACGACGGAATCAGACGCGCTCTTTACGCTTGCTGAGGCCCTTCAAAAGGTGAACACCCTTTCTGCTGCGGAATCCCTTTCTTCCTATGACTGGCGCATTGCGGTAACAGGCAGCATAAACGGCAGCACTACAATTTCCACGCTTTCTGCCGCCTCGCTTACGATTGAAGGACAGAGCGAGGGGCTTGACGAGCATGGAAAGCCTTATGATGTTTTACAAGGCAACACTTCTGATACAGTGCTGACATTGAATACGACCGTTCCTGTTACGTTGGACGGTTTGTATATCAATGGGGGTATGCGGGGGATTCTTGTGGGGCAGACAGGGGCTTCTGCTACGATTAGGAGAACCCATGTTTCAGATAATTTTGGTTCAAGTTCTACGCCGGAAGGTGGCGCTGGAATTTTGATAAGAGGTTCAGATTGCACAATAACCATTTCCGAAGGCTTCATAACTTCCAATTACACAGAAAAATCGGGCGGTGGTATCATGGTAACCGGCGCAAATTGTAGGTTGTCAATAGTTGATTCAGTTATCGAAGGAAATACAGCATATTTCTCTGGGGCTGGAATTTGCTTTGAACCAGCCAGCGGCGGAGAGCTGAATATAGATGACTCCTCAATCATTGATAATACGCTCTCAACTAGTTCTGACTGTATTGCCGGGGGCGGTATTTTCTTTTCTTCCGGAAAATTGACGGCACATTCCATGATTCTTAACGAAAACTTTGCCTATGGAGATGGAGCCGGACTGTATGCTTCTGGAAGTAATATCACAGAAGTCAGCATAACAGGCGGTTCTATTTCTGAAAATGAAGTGCAGGCCGGTAACGGAGGTGGAATATATATAGTTGCAGAAAACGGAATATCTTATACGTTCACCTCTGTCAGCATTGATAAAAATTCAGTGACAGAAGGAAACGGCGGCGGAGCCTACTGTTCTTCTTCTGGGCAGGTTGCTTTTTATTCTTGTACATTTGAAGAAAATGAGCTTAAAACCAATGGAAAGCAGGGGGGCGGCATCTTCAATACATGCACTACCATTCTGCAAGACTGTGCTGTACGTAACAATACAGCCGCCCAAGGTGCCGGCATCCGCTCTACAGCCTCTGTATATGTAGGGGGCAGCACGATTTTTTCTTCGGACAATGATATCTTTCTGTTTGATTTTCCTTTGATTTATGTTACTTCTGCTTTAACCCAAGCGGCTCCGATTGCTCATCTTGCATTCAGTAACTATCAGAACCTGACGCAGGTTCTTGCCCTTGCTCCCGAAGCTCCGTCCTCGCTTACGCTTGCGGCAGTTTGCGATAAATTTGCCGTGCTTGATGACCTTGCCGGAAATCATTGGACTATCAGCACGGAAGGAAAGCTTTTGTCCAGTTCTGCGCCGTAATGTTAGGGGCGCCTTTTGCATTTTTACAGAGCTTTTATAAATACGCCTCCCGATTCTTCAAAGCCCATGTGCTTAAGGTATCTCCGGTGCGCCTCGCGTTCTGTGCGGGCATGCAAAGCCTGAATACCAAGCGCGCCGAGCCTTTTGTAGAGCTGCTGACCTACGGACGTGTCGCGGTATGCGGGGGTGGTGTAGTCAATCTGTACGTCCAGCACGTTTTTTTTGTCAACGTCCTCCGTTCTTTTTTCTGCAATAAGAATGCCTGCAATGGTCGCTTTGCAGAATACAAGGTACACGTCGCGCGCGTTCTGGTTCATCTGTTCCATAGAAAAATAGTTCTGCATGTCGTTTTGGTATACGCTCAAAAAATGCCGTACCTCCGGCGCGTCAATGGAGCTTTGCACTACGCTGTAGACATGCTTTCCTCGGTACAGTTTGTACATGCTTACCGCATTTATGACAATGATGCAGAGCTGCATTGCGGCGGTGGGGTACGATTTTATGATGAGCGCGTAGACCGTAAAAACAACGCACCCCACGCTGTTTACAATGCGCAGCCTTGTGATTGATGACATCAGCATTGAGATTACCACCAGCAGCGACCCCGCATATCCAATAAGCTCTGTTATCATTCCCGCAGTCATAGGCAAAGCCCCCTTTTGTTCGTAGTAAAATGATATACCAAGTTTTTGGATTTTGCTATAATTGGTTTTGCGGGGTTGAGGTATGGAAATCAATTTTGCAAGCAGAAGCGTAAAAAAATAACGCAAGGGAGAATTTGCAGCTTTCAAAAACACTCATCTTTGCT
>CAKZZR010000083.1 GCA_937885475.1 uncultured Treponema sp. | reverse complement strand
ACTTATCGCTTACCGAAATTGCACTTACATTCGTAATGCCAAGCGCCTTGCGCAGCGAGATAAGATACTGAATGTGGTCATGCAACTTGAGCGTCGTTCCGCCTACGCGCCGGCTTGCCAGGCTGTCGCTAACAACGCCAAAGTAATGCTGCCATGCCACGCACGGAATTCCCGGGTGAGTCAGAATGTACACGTATGCCGCACCCACGTCGTTCGCGTCAAGCGCAAGCATGTTCTGCGTGCTTCCGGTGTCGTGGTTGTCCACAAAGGTTACGGCATACTGCGGCTTCAGGCGGAACAGAAGGTTTGAATCCCCCAGCGCGCCGTATGAACCGTCAGGAATAACCGTATACGAAGTTGAAGTCTCCGCCTTGCCGAACGCCGTCTGAAGGGCATTCTTTGCGGCAAAGTCAAATGCCATAGAAGGAGCGCCCGCCACGCCGTCAACGGACTCCTTGGTTGCCTCAATCCAGCTTGAGATGCGGGAATTGTCGTCAACCCAAAGCTCGCCAACGGAAAATTCCGCGTCAGACATTGCGTTGTAATAGCCGGTGTACTTTGCCGCATAGCCGCGCACGTAGTCATAGCGCCAGCCCGCAAAGCCCATCGCGCGAAGCTCGTTCAGCCAGTCAACGACACCCTGACGCACAACTTCGTTCGTATGGTCAAGGTCGCGTCCTCCGTCGTAATTGTCTCCGGAATCCTTTGCCCCGCGCATGGAGCCGGAAACCTTTTTCATATTCTCATCTTTTTCAAAGCCCTCGTCCGTAGAGCAGATTGCCTGATAATTCTTGCCCTGCTCCGTTCCCAAGGTCGGCATGGTAAAATCGCCCCAGCCGGTTGTTCCTACGCGGTGATTGATTACGATGTCGCCGATTGCCTTGGCAGGGGCAATGTCGCTGATTGCAGCGCGAAGCTGGCTTTCGGTTCCATATTCAGAAGAATAGTTCTGCCACTGGCGCGGAAGGTAACCGTTTGCAGAGCCACTGTTTGATACCGGAGGAAACCACACCCATTCAAAATTCGCCTTTATTTCCGCAGCATTGGCAGAAATCTTAGTCCACCAGGTTTTGCTCATCTTATGGCTCTGCCAGCTGAACGCCTGAAACATGACGGCGCTCCCAGACTCTCCGGCGGACGTGCTGAATTCCGTCGTATCAGGAGTTCCGTATTCGGTAACCGTCGAATAGTCAACAGGATCCTTACCTTCCGTGCATCCCCACAGCATTACAAGACCAGCGACCACACCAGCCGCCTGAACAATTTTCCTCATCATAAGAACTCCTTTTGCCTTTAGTTTAGCGATAAACTTTGCATTCACTATACCATATCGCGCAAAAATTGCAACCAAAAATTGAAGCATCTGCATGGGCTCCGCATTATAAAAAAATGAACTAAAAAAAATACTTTCCAGTCGAAGTTCATCCTTCAAAATCGCATGCTAGCATGCTACACGCATTTTTGTCTTGGAACTCATATACTTTGCCGCTCCCGCGGCAACAAAAATGAGTGTTTTTGAAGTCTGCCCCTTCTCCTTTGCAGTATTTTTTAATGCATCGCCTTATAATGCGGAGCCTCTGGAAGCATATGCGGTTTGCAGTTGTGCGGACGCTTCAGTATAATAAAAGTATGTACGTTTTAGTAATCAAACAGCTTGCCATCATGATTCTTCTTGCCCTCTGTGGCTTTGGCGTTACAAAGGCGTTCGCGTTCGGGCAGAAGGAACAGCAGTTCGTGAGCAAAATTCTTATCTATTTCATAAATCCCTGTCTTTTGGTCAGCCGGTTCAACATGGACTTTGACGCAGAAAAACTTAGGAATCTCGGCATCGTGTTCGTCATAGCGCTTGTGGTTCACGTTGCGATGATTTTGATTGCGGAGCTTAGCTACCGCCGCGCGGGCGCGGAGGACTTCAGCATCGACAAGCTTTCCGTCGTGTTCACAAACTGCGCGTTCATCGGCATTCCTCTTATAGACGGCGTGTTTCCCGGAAGCAACGGAATATTCTATCTTCTGGCGTTCATAGTTCTGTTCAATATTTTTTTGTGGTCGTACGGATACCGTTCCGTGTGCGGCAAAATCAACTTCCTTCAGATTATAAAGAATCCGAACATCATCGCGCTCCTTGCAGGAATGCTGCTGTTCTGCGCGCCGCTCCGCCTGCCGGAGCTGATTGCCTCGCCGCTCAGAATGATTGCCTCTATGAACACGGCAATGGCTATGTTCCTTCTGGGAATGCTGTTCGCGAACTTCCACGGCTACAACCGCTCGTACATCAAAAAAACGGCGAAGCTGTGCATGCTGCGCTTTGTGATTACCGGCGTGGTAACGCTTGCCATTGTGTACGCCGCGTTCCGGATTTTCAGTGGCATTCAGGACATACGTCTTATGTGCTACGTTGTGTACATTGCCGCACTCTGCCCGGTCGGTATGAGCGTCTCAAGTTTTGCAGTGCTTTTTAACAAAGATGAATCCTACAGCGGGCTTCTGGTGCTCGTAACATCCGCGCTGAGCGTGGTCGCGCTGCCCCTTGCCGTAGCGCTCGCAGAGCGGCTCTTTTAGAAAAAAATGGAAAAG
>CAKZZR010000082.1 GCA_937885475.1 uncultured Treponema sp. | reverse complement strand
ATGCTCCACCGGAGCATTTTGTCGGCTTTCAGCCGTCGTTCCCTAGGTTTTGAAAAACAAATCTTCGACTGGGAGCTATTTTTTTAAGGTAAATTGCACTCTTTAAATTCCGATATTTTACAATGCGCTTGCCCCTGCTATAGGCTTTGCTACGTCTTGAAACATAACCGCATAATCTTTAAAATGAGAAACACACTTTTTTAAATTGGAAAAAACTATGAAAAACATTCAGAACAAATGGATTCGCGGAGCCATTCCGGCTCTGCTGCTCCACTTCAGCATCGGAACAGTATACTGCTGGTCGATGTTCAGTCAGGAAATCGCCGACTACATCGGCTTTTCAAAGGGTGCCACAGAATGGGCGTTCAGTTTCGCAATTTTCTTTTTGGGAATGAGCGCTGCCTTCCTTGGCAATGTAGTGGAAAAGAACATTCACAAGTCATCGCTCATCGCGACAATCTGCTTTGCGGCAGGAATGGCGGGAACCGGCTTTTTCATCTGGTTCGGTGGCAACAGCTTCCAGCACGGAGCGGGCACGGCAAGCATTCTTTCACTCATCGGAATTTACGTCTGCTACGGCTTCATCATGGGCGTAGGTCTGGGAACCGGATACCTTTCGCCGGTAAAGACCCTCATGCTGTGGTTCAAGGACAAAAAAGGACTCGCAACCGGTCTTGCAGTAGCGGGCTTTGGTGCGGCAAAGGCAATCGCAAGCCCCATCATGCAGGCAATGCTTGAAAAGCTTGGAGACGGCGGAATCTATAAAATGTTCTACATTCTTGCTGCAATCTATTTTGTGATGATGTTCGTAGGACACCTTCTGCTTGCAAAGCCAGCAGACTGGGTTGAGCCGCAGACAAAGTCTAAGAACGAAGGAATCATCGCAACCTTAAAGCGCGAGCCAATCTACAGCTACATCGGCATCTGGCTCATGTTCTACATCAACATCACCTGCGGACTTGCGCTCATCAGTCAGGAAAAAATGATTGTAAAATGCATCGGTCTTGCAGGCTTTGCAGGACTCATCTCCACAATCTCTGCAATTTTCAACGCGGGCGGTCGTCTCGGCTTCTCCGCATGGGCAGACAAGCTCAAGGATCGAAACACAATCTACAAGCTGATTTTCATCCTTTCCATCGCATTCACCGTAATCGTTCTTGCAACCAAGGGCATTGAGCGCGGAGCGGGAAGCGCAATTCTCATCGTATTCGTGCTTGCGCTCATTTTCATCGTTAACGCAGGCTACGGCGGCGGCTTCTCTAACGTTCCGACGCTGCTTTCTGACCACTACGGCATGGGCTCTATCAGCGCAATCCACGGAATCACACTGAGCGCATGGGCCTTCGCAGGTCTCACCGGAAACCAGATGGCAAACGCAATCGTTCAGCGCACCGGAGAATTCGTCGTAAACGCGCAGGGCTTCAAGGTGAACCCAACCGGCTACCAGCATGTGCTGTATGTAACCGCAGCCCTCTACTGCGTGGCGCTTCTCCTCAGCCTGTTCCTCGTGCGCCCAATGCACAAGGTAAACGCAGAAAAATAACGCATCGGCGCGCTTCCTGTATTTATCAAGAGGCGCGTTTTTGCTATACTAAAAAAGTTAGTTCACCATAACTAAAAATGGAGATTCACAATGGACAAAAACGAAATCCTTAAGAGAGCAAAAGAATACATCGAAGCCGAAAAAGACGAGCGCTTCCGCAAGGAAGTTGAGGAACTTGTTGCAAAGGAAGACTTCACCGAACTTGAGGACAGATTCTATCAGAGCCTTGAATTCGGAACGGGCGGTCTCCGCGGCATTATGGGCGGCGGAACAAACCGCATGAATACGCTTGAAATCAATCTTGCCACACAGGGACTCGCAAACTACGTAATCAAGGCATTCCCAGAAAAGGCAAAGGCAGGAACGCTCAGCGCCGTAGTCGCTTATGACAGCCGCAACAATTCGGACGTATTTGCAGAGGCGACCGCGCTTATTTTTGCCGCAAACGGAATCAAGGCGTACCTTTTTACTGGTCTCCGCCCTACTCCGGAGCTTTCATTCGCAATCCGTTACTTCAAGGCGGACACTGGCGTAGTAGTTACGGCAAGCCACAACCCAAAGGCATACAACGGCTACAAGGCGTACTGGAACGACGGTGCACAGGTCATTGAGCCGCATGACGTTGGAATCATCGAGGAAGTGAACAAGGTAACTTCCGTTAAGACAATCTCCAAGGAAGAGGCAATAAAGAGCGGAAAACTCGTTCTCATCGACTCTGAGGTTGATGAAAAATACTGGGCAATGTGCAAGGCTCAGCTTTTCCGCCCGGATTTGATAAAGGAATACGCAAAGAACGTAAGCATCGTGTACACACCGCTCCACGGAACGGGCGCAATGCACGTAGAAAAGGTTCTGGGAGACCTTGGTCTTGCCGTAACCACAGTTCCAGAGCAAAGAAATCCCGACGGAAACTTTCCGACTGTTGAAAAGCCGAACCCGGAGGAAAAGCCGGCGCTTAAGATGGCGGTTGAGCTTGGTCAGAAAACAAAGGCGGACTGCGTAATGGCAACTGACCCAGACTCAGACCGCTTCGGCACCGCATTCCCGGACAAGGATGGAAACTTCGTGCTTCTTTCAGGAAACCAGATGGGTGCCCTTCTCATGGATTATGTTTTCCTTTCCCGAAAGGAACAGGGAAAACTTCCGGCAGGTTCGTACTGCGTGCGTTCCATCGTAACCAGCCCCTTTGGCGACGACATCTGCAAAAAATACGGCGTAGAAATGATTGAATGTCTCACCGGCTTCAAGTGGATTGCCGCAGTGGAGGCAGAGCGCGAAGCAAAGGGCGAAGGCACATATGTATTCGGTCTTGAGGAATCCTATGGCTACAAGGTAGAAACAGAAGTAATGGACAAAGACGGCGTTTCTGCAGCCGCGATGTGTGCCGAAATGACCATGTACTGGAGAAGTCAGGGCAAGAGCCTTCTTGAGCACCTTGACGACATGTACAAGGAATACGGCTACTTTGAGGATCGTGCAATCTCCAAGAACTTCCCTGGTTCCGAGGGCGTCGCAACGATGAAGGGCATCATGGCAAAGCTCCGTCAGGACGGTCTTAAGACGCTCGGAGGAAAGAAGGTCGTAAAAATCCGCGACGTTCAGGAAAGCGTTGTATTCGACCCTGCAACCCCTTCTAACAAAACAAAGATTGACCTTCCAAAGAGCAATGTTCTCCAATTCTACTTGGAAAGCGGAACAATTGTAAGTGCAAGACCTTCAGGAACAGAACCTTTAATAAGGGTAATGATTGAGGGCGAAGATATAAATTATATAAACACTAAAGCAAAAGCCTTAGCTGATTTAATTGAAAAAAAGGGAGGAAAAACAAATGGAACCAATAATTAACTTTGCAAATATTATTACTATATTATTAGCTGTAGTATTATTTGTATTGGTACTTATTTTAGGAAAGGAAACACACAAAAGCCAAATAGTTGCAACTATGCTATTTATATTTTTAGGATTACTAGTAGCTCATACAGTAGAATTAATAACTTTTAATTCTAGTAATGATTTTGCATATGATAGTATAAGAGTTAGCATGATATTTGACTTTATATTCATATTCTTATCATTCTTTTCATATCTTTGGGTTGATGATATTCAAGCAAAAGTGGAAAAGAAAAAGAGCATTGATAGAAGTTTAGATTGGTTTTGGAGAGAAGTTTAAT
>CAKZZR010000081.1 GCA_937885475.1 uncultured Treponema sp. | reverse complement strand
AAAGCCAGCACCGCACACCAAACCGCGCGTTTCATTGCAATTCCCCGGGCAAAAAAACGGTTACCACCAAGTTACCTTCAAAGAAAGCAAGTCCATGACCTCACGTGCAATCTCTGGATTCAGAATAAAGCAAGTGGCAACGTAACCAAAAGCACTGCCCAGTAAAAACACAAAAGTCTTAATCTTTATAACGCTGCGCTCAAATTCCATTGAAAACTGTAACGTCAGCAGAATCAGAAGCGACAAAATGAAGAAAACCAAAAACTTACTTCCCACAAGAAAAATCACCACGCCCAACATAACAAGCAGCATTACAGACACTATCCGGCGGCTATTTTTGCATGAAAGAATTACGACAGTCTTTAGCACAAAAAACACAAACATCAACTGAATAAACAGTGCAATAGATACGTAACGAATATCATCCGGCACAGTTTGAAGCGAAAAATCAGCCACATTCGGGAACCTCTGCCCAAAATTCTCAAGAGATTTAAGCCATATATAGTTGCTCAAAAGAGCCGGTTTAAGCCGAATCACAATTGCCGCTACAAAAAGCCAATCCGCGCACAAATCCGCTGCATGGCGCAAAAAGCCCACGCGCTTCTTTTTTGCCTCGCGCGCACGCTCCTCGCCGTAGGCTTCCCAGTCAAATTCCGTGGAATCAGAATCAGGATTTTTTGCAGTTTGCGCCCCGCTAAAAGCATCTCCGTCGCCTTCCTTGCGCTCCGCCTGAGCGGACGTTGATTCTGCGTTGTCCGCCGCCGCACTGGCATTCTGCTTTGCACGCTCAAATGCCGCCTCCCGCTCTGCCTTAGCGCTGCTTTTTTTAGCGCGTTTTTCTGAGCGCTTGGCCTCTTTAGACGCAGCCTTGACTTTGCGTTCGTTTTTGCGTGCCTCCTTACGCGTCGCCCATGCCTCACGCCCAAACACATTCTGCCATGCCAGTTTTATATCGCCTGGCATCTTCTTCACAAAATCCAAAAACGCAAGCCACGTAAAACGCATAGAATAACTTTCGTCCCGCTCGCTTAGGTCGTCGGCACGCAGCCCACGCGTAAAATAATTGCGAATCAGGCTTTCCAAAAGCAAAACGTCCTCTTCTGGAACCGCAAGATTAAAGTCAAAAATGTAGTCGCCGTCCGCCGTCTTAACCACCAGCGACCGCGTTCCCTCATTCAGTTTGATGTATACAAGCTTAAAGTCCGTTGTCGCAACCGAAAGAAATCCCTGCGCACAATTTGACCGCTCAACGCCCCCGCTAAGCTCGCGCTCAACCACCACAGGAAACTGCCACGCAAAACCGCCCTTAAAAAACACAAAGCCGCTTTGCCGCAGCGGAAGCTTAAAAAGTCCGCCAGCCCAAACCGCCGCCAGCGCCTCATCCTCGTTCGCAGCTGCAAACACCGCGCTCACCGTCCGCCGGTTTGCTTTTGTAAAATTCACCTGAAAATGCAATCTTTGGTTTGCCATACCATTTTCCTTTTTCGCAATATTTTAGTGTAAAAAAATGCAGGAAAATCCTGTCTATTTTGCTGAATACACCGCAATCGTCTCAAACGAGCCGGTCTTGGATTTTCCGCAACTTACAGAAACCTGTTTTGTTCCCCGTGGAATCTCAACATCGCCAGAGAACATGTCCGTTCCATCGTTTTCAAGAAAAACAAAATTCTTACCCACGATGACCGTAACAACCGGCGTACCTTCAACGTGAACTGCAAAATGGGCGGTTTTTCCCGCTTCCAGCGGACTTTGTTTTGGTTCAATAATGCTCACGTTCTGCGCGCTCGACGGATACAGCTTCGGATACTGCACATTGTTTCCGCTTGACGCGTCAATCAGGAACTGCCCGCAACTTCTGCCCGACTTTGAATTGCCAAGATAATAAAAAACCATTACGGAATAGCGGCCAGCCTTTGGCAAATTAAAATGAGTAACCACCTCGCCACCGTCCTTTTCAGTCAGAACGCGGTCGCTTACCACAGCCCCTGAAGCAACATCGCGAACCTCAAACGAAAGCGAAACGCCGTCCTTAAGCTGGTACCGCAGCTCAAGCGAGTCTGTCGCACTCATGCTCTTTTTTATAAAAGAAACGCTCTCGTTAGTAAGCTCAAACAGCTTTGGTCTAAAGTCCGGCAGAATCAAAAAATCAGACTGCGAAAGCGGCGGCTGAATCAGCTGATTTTTTGCTTCCGTTGGCAAATGCGAATACACAAAATATTCCGGTTTTAAGAACAGCCAGTCCGTAGTGTATGACTGCACGGAGCTTTTGCCGCTCATGTACCCGGAATCCCACGTACAGTCCAGCGTATACCATGCGTCCCCAATTCTTACGATGTTCCAGGCATGGTTTGCCGCACGAGGATTTTCATTGGTAATGTCCGAGCCAACGCCGCGGGCATATCCGCTTACCTTTTGCGCCGTTATGCCAAGCTCGCCCGCAAACTTCTGGAACAGGTTGGCGTATCCTTCGCACACAGCCGTTTTTGTACGCACCACCAACTGCCAGTCCTGCGACGGAACCGTTCCCGCCCAGAAATTCTTTGCGTCATAGTGAACCAAAATGCAGATTGCGTCGTGGGCAAGCTTTACGCGCTCAAAGTCGCCGTGCGCCGTCTCGTTGATTTTTGCACACACCTTTTTTACCCAGGCGGCAGGGTCGCTCTGGCGCAAAGAATCCACTTCCTTTTGCTTTATATATGCAGAAATCGTTTTGTCAGCCTTGTCCGTGCGGTACGAATATGCCGTTTCATATGATTCCGGCGTTTTGTATGCACTTGCGGCAGGTTTTGCAGCTGTACGGGCAGGTCCAATGCTCGTTTTTTGCGCGTCAGCATTCTGAACGGCAGAAGTCTCGCTTTCTCCTTCCTTATCAAATATTCCGGAAATTCCGCTCTTTATTGCGTCAAAGGTTGCGCAGCCACTCAAAAGAGATGCCATGCACAATGCGCTGGCGGCAAACATCCTGATTCCTTTCATTTTGATTTCTCCTTTAATCTCCTAAAAAGTAATTTTATTTACTAAAGCAGTAATATTTTAATCTTCAAAAATGCCGTGCGCAAGCAAAAATGAACAAATATTCTGCTTTTTTAGTAATAATTATTACCTTGTCAAAAGTGTTGCTGGAAGCGCGGGAATGTCATAATTGAAGAACGTATGGAAAAATCCGAGCTGAACATTCCAGAATTATTTGGAAAAAACGTGCAGAAATATCGAAAGCAGGCAAAATTGACGCAGGCGGAGCTTTCGGAACGGCTGGACATAACGCAAAAGCACCTTTCTATCATCGAAACGGGGTCTCAGTTTGCGTCCGCACATCTTATAGCACGGCTCTGCGAGGAGCTGCATGTAAGCCCGGCGGCACTTTTTGGCGAGGACATAAATCAGAATTATATGGATATGCTGTATCTTCGCATGGCAGCCCACTTTGAAAACAAAATGAATCAGGTGATGGCTGTTCTTTCCGGCAAAATCAACGAGCTGGAAAGAAAATTGAACCCAGAAAAAGACAGCCTGTCAAATTTCTTCTAGCATTCCTTTCAAAATTGACTGCTGTTTTATGCCGCTGCAGAATGGGCGCCCACGCCGCAAACAGCAAAAAAAAAGTCCCTTCCGCGTTGTGCGAAAGGGACTTAAGCAGAATTTTAGTCGCCGCTGGTTACTTCAGAATATTTTGTCATAGGAACGCCCGGCCATTTTTTATATTCTTTGAATGAGTCACTCTCCCCAAACCAAGAATAAAAATGAGGTGTAATGTTCTCCAAGAACTTTGCATGCCAATAAAAGCGAATATAGCCTTTTGCTGGGATTTCAGTCGGAATATCTCCTTCCTTTAACTCTGTTACAGTGTATTTTCCAGCTTCGTCAATAGTCCACCAATCATAGCCATAAGAAGTTGTCTCTTCTGCAAGAGAAATTAGAATACCGTCTGTCTGAGAACCATTATTACCATTGAAAATAATATTCACAGAGTCTGTATAGTAATCTTTTGGAATATCAACATACCACAAAGCGTCCAATTCTGTCAGAGGTGTCGTTTCCTCAATCTGAATGTTGGACACCGTAATTGTTCCTTTGCAGTTGGTACCAATCTTCTTGTACAATGTTACATCCTCTGCCCCCACTTGGAACGTTGAGTTAATTTCAACTGTCTGACCGTCTGAGCTAATTCTAGTTTGAACAAGAAGATCTGTAGAGTTGTCTTGAACGATTCTAAAGTCAACCCAATCATTTGTAATTGGAGTAACCTCTGCTTTTACAGTTCCTGTTACTCTGTAGAAGGTATTTGCTTTGCCTTGGAATGTTCCAAGCAGAGTTTCTGTCCAACCTGTTGAAAGTTCAGAAATTTCTACAATTCCTGAATTCTCATCAGTCTCGTCGGGAGTGTATCTTGAAATGAAACCATCCTCAAGTTCTTTAATTACAAGATTTGAATAATTGATTTCTGCCTTACAATGACCACCTATAAGAATCCATACCGGTTTTGCTGTGTCGGTCATTTTAAAATTTGCACTGAGTTTAACTTCACTGCCATCATCAGGAATCTGCACAAATGCAATTGGCTCGCTTTCGCCGTCTGGGATTGCAAACAACTGCATATATTTATTAGAACTTTCTTTTAGCACGGTCGCACTTGCTGTAGCACTAATGCTGTATAATGTATTTGCAGTCGCATCGATATGACCAATAACCGCATCTGACCAATTCCCTTCCGTTTTATCCGGGTCGGCAAGCGTTACAACTCCGCTGTCTTCTCCAGTAGGAATGAAATATGCCTTAGAATCATCAATTACGGGATTATTTTCAACTTCAAAATTAAGTCCCTTTTCTGTAATTCTTACGGAAAGGTAAATGTTCTCGTTGGTGTCATTTTCAAACTTAATGAGGCTTACCTTATTGCTGAGCGGGTCGTCGTCCTTATAGTTTGTAATTATAATACCCTCTGGCAATTCACCGTCCCAAATTACATAATTTATGTTGCTTGTTACAGTATTATTGCTTTTTGGGCGTGTTCCCCAAGGATCATCTGGAGTTGTTGTATAGAATGCCTTACCGCCATACGACCCATTTGCAGGAACCATAAAACAGAAGTCCTCAGTTATTTCACTCACGCTGTAAGAATTTACATCATTTACATATTCTTGATCCCACATAGGAACAAATTCGTCTGGCAGGGCAGCAATGGTTTCAACATTGAAGTCTGTAAATGTTATGACGTTTTTAGTTGTGTCAGAAATGTAAACCTTTATAAATGGCTCAACATCAGCATCTTTTTCGTCATAAGGAGAAGTACAATATCCTTTTAAAGCATGAATGTATGCAACCGCTGTAACTTCCGTGTCGGCGGGAATCGCTCCTGCTTCCGCATAGTCCCAGTTCATTCCCCAGGTGTCGCCTTCCTCTGTGTAGTTGCCGTTTTGCCAGAATCCTTCCTGAATTCTTGGAGAAGTAGAAAAACTGAAGTTTGTGGATGGATTTTTTAATTTAATCTTGTATGAAACTCTATTCCAACTACCATATTCCAAAGGAGCCGGAAGAAGATTAGCACCCTGCGACCAAAGAGTGGGCTTATCTTCATCAAACACTACCGTTGCAGTCTTACCATCATGAGAAACTGTAACCGAACCCTTATCGCGCATCATGTAATAGCCAGAAGAAGGGAATGCAGGGGCGTTTTCATCTGTGTCGCTCGCCTTGCAATATCGTATGTTCTTCAAAGAAATAGTAACGTCGCTATCCGGGTTATCCGCAGGAAGCTCAAGAACATAGCGTTCCGTTGCTTTTGGATATTTGCCGGTATAAATCGTAACGGGATACCAGGTGTCTGCAATCGTATGAAGAACGCGCTCGTTTCCGTCGCTGTAATTTGTTCGCACTTTTAACGGAAGAATTGCGTCAACGTCTGTTTTTACGTCAAAAACGATTTTATAGTTTGCATTGTCGGTGCTGTCTGTAATTCCAAGGTAAACGTTTATCCATTCGCTCCATACTTCATCCGACATAGGGATTGTATGGGTATAAACGCCGTCGGCATCAGCAGAAATCGGCTGCATATCGTTGTTTGAACAATAAAAAGCCTCGTCTGCGCTAGCAGTAGCGAACTTAGCCGCTACACTCGCTCCGCTTACCTCTAAATCGCTCGCCTCAATTTTTACGGCAGAACCGCTTGCAGTGGAAACTTTTGTGTCTCCTGCCGCAAGAAGCGTAGTGATGTTTGCCTTGCCGCCAAGCTCAATTTTTTCTGAATTTTCGCTTGCGCTTAAAATTGCAACGTTTGAGCTGGTGTCCTCTGCAGAAAGAGTCAGATTCTGTGAATTTACGGCAAGCTCCTCTACCTTTGAGCTGCCAGAAAGAGAAACCTCTGCCGCATTTGAGTCAACCCGCATGTTTTTTACTTTTGTTCCCTGCATATTAACGCTTGCAGGAGAATTTACGGTAAGTTGAGTATTAAAAAGATTTGAAAGAATGAAGCTTATAAAATCGCCCACAAGAGAGCGGTCATCAGCGGCTTCATCTTCCTGAACAATGAACTGCGCGCCGTTCAGGTCTCCGTTCTGAATCGTTACGCTTTTTGACACGGTAAAGGTGTCCGCATCAATGGTAAGTCCTTCCTTTGTGATGTCGATTACGTCGCCGTCCTTTGCGTTCTTAAGGCGCTCGCTTAGTTTTGTGTACTTTTTTACTTCGTCGGGGGTGTCCGGCGTGCTTGAGCTGCTGGAACTGTCATTTGCGCAGCTGAACAGCAAGGCTGCGCAAAGCAATAACGCCGCAAGCTTTGCAATGGTGGAAAGTTTTTTCATAAAGCCTCCAAAAGATATAAAAATTGTTATTACACGCTCTATGTTTGTGTAATCGAACAAATTATATATTCAATTACACAAATTATCAAATTTCAATAACATAAATTTACTAAGATTTTAAGCATGGAAAACGCACCGCAGTCATTCAGAGAGCGACTTATTGATGAACTGAATTATCAAGGAATCTCAAACCGCGATTTTGCACAGAAGGTGGGAATAAGCGCCAACACGCTGAGCATGTATTTGTACCGCGGGTCGATTCCGGCGGCTGACGTTGCGGTTCGCATGGCGCAGGCGTTGAACACCACCGCCGAATATCTTGTTTTGGGAACGGAAGGGCGGGTTCCAGTGCATAAAAACACGGTAAAAGCAGACTGGCAGAAGCATGAGCTGAATGCCATCGTTGAATCGCTTTCAGAAGTTCAGGTCTCGCACTTTTTAAAGATTGCGCGGGAATTTAAAGAGGCGGTCAGTTTTGCTTCCGATGAAGCGAATGACTGACGGCGTTTTTTTACTTACAGCACCTGCGGACAAGCGTATACCGGGTGCGTAAAGATTTTGAGCGGCGTTCCGTAGGTTTTTTGCAGGTTCTGCTCCGTAAGAATTTGCTTAGGCGTGCCGCTAATGGCGGGCGAATCGGGCGGAAGCAGGATAAGACGGTCAGCAAAGCGGGCGGCAAGATTTATATTGTGAATGGAAATGAGAATTCCCTTGTTCGAGTCGTGCGCAATGGAACGGAGTTTTTGCAGCAGAACCGGCTCGTATGAAATGTCCAGCGCGGCGCATGGCTCGTCAAGCAAAATGAACGGCGCGTCCTGTGCGAGCGTGCGTGCAATGCGCACCTTCTGAAATTCCCCCCCAGAAAGTCCCTGTACTCCGCGTTCCAATAAATGACATATTCCAAGCTCTTCCGCGGCTTGTTGCGCGGCCCGCACGTCGGCTTGCGTGTATGAGGTGCCAGAAGCCGCATAGCGCCCGGTAAGAATCGTGTCCAGAACACTTGCGTTCCAGGCGCTCTGCTCGCTCTGCGGCATGAATGCCACAAGCCGCGCGCATTCCGTGCGGGTAAGCGTGCTGAGCGGAATGCTGCGGCGCATATCCGGGGCAGCGTAACACAAGCTGCCGCTGTCTGTATGCTCATTGCGTGAAGGGTCGTCTTTAGCAACACCATTATTCTGCGCGCTTTCAAAACGCGCAGTCCTGTTCTCATTGCTTTCTTCGCTGAACAGAATTTCCGGCTCGCATTCAGCCTGCTGAATTCTAAGCGCGTCGTGTGCGCGACCTTCTATGCCAGAAAGCAGTGCAAGCAGCGAGGATTTTCCGCCGCCGTTGGGACCTGCTATGCACACAAATTCACCGCGCTCAATGCAGGCAGAAACTCCATGCAGAACAGGAGCGCCGCCCTGCCTGCCATTCTGACGGTAGCCCGCCGTAAGCCCTTGGCACAAAAGCGCCTCCGCGTCCTGTGGTAGTGGCCGGGTCATGATTTTTTTTAAAATCACAGCATTCATTGGCTTACTCCTCGCGACCTGCCTGAAAAAATGAGCGACAAAAAGAACGGAGCGCCCAAAAGCGAGGTTACAAGCCCTGCCGGAAGCTCCGCCGGAGAAAGCGCCGTGCGGGCAATGGTGTCGCTCAAAAGCAAAAGAATCATGCCATACACGCACGAAAGGGGAATGAGCGTTCGCCCGCGAGTGCCATAAATGCGGCGCACAATATGCGGCGCAATAAGTCCGGCAAAATTAATCGTTCCGCCCGCGCACACAGAAACGCTTACCGCAAGCGCCGCCGCCGCAAGAATCACTGTGCGTAGCTGGCGCGTTTCAAGTCCAAGCGCCTTTGCCGTCTGCTCGCCGCCCGCCATAAGGTCAAGCTTGTTGGCGCTCAAAAACAGCAGCGTAAGCGACACCGCCGCCGGAATCACAAGAAATCGCACCTCGTTCCAGCCGCGGCCATTAAAGCTTCCCAAAATCCACGTGTAGATTCCGTGAAGCTCCTTGCTTTTTGTAAGAATTATAATAGAAGAAACTGACGAATAGAACGTTCCAAGCGCGGCACCGCACAACAGCAGCGTAACGCCGCCGCCCACCGTTCCGGCTCTGCCCGAAATGAACGTAATGACCGCACCTGCTAAAAGTGCGCCCGCAAATGCAAAAATATTGATGGGCGAAATCGTTCCGAACAGAATGCTGGAAACGCCCAGAATCTGCGCAACAACCGCGCCCAGCGTTGCCCCTGCAGAAATGCCCATAATTCCCGGCTCGGCAAGAGAGTTTCTGAACAGCATCTGGAACGCACCGCCACTTGCGGCAAGCATTGCGCCAGAAATGCACGCAAGAATCGCGCGGGGCAGCCTGAGCGAAAAAACAATCGTGTGCGCAGTGGAATGCGCGTCCGTAATAGCCGTAAAAAAATCGCCGGCAGAAAGCGTATGCGTGCCAAAAACAAGCGACGCTAAAAATGAGAGTGCAAGAATCATAAGCGCCAGCGCAGCAGAAAACCCTGCGCCTTTGCAAAACCGATTTTTCATGAGGCAAGCTTATAACAGAACATCAATATCCATCGCTCATCGCGCGGTTGTTGTCCTTGATGCACAGCTCGTCGTACACAAGGCTGCGCTTGCGCAGTTCCTGCTTGAGGGAATCAGGGAACGGCATGTTGCGCCAGAAAATTCCACGCACTTCCTTATCAAGGCGCTGAACGCCGTTTGCTTCCTTGGTCATCCACAGAACGTAGTCTTCAATAAAGAACGCCTTAAGGTCGCCCTTAAGCTTCTGGCGATCGATGTACTGATAATATTGACCGGTCAAGCCTTCTTCCATCCAATAGTAGGAAGCCTTTTCCTTTGCAACCTGCCATCTTAAGTCGGCAACGGCGGTAAGCACGGCAATCTTAAGGTCGCGCGGGTACATGGGAACAACGATTCGTCCGCGGCTGGTTACGCGGTTGTAGCGGTCAAACGGCTCCCAGCAAAAGCCGCGGTCTCCGTAGGTTGGAATAAGCAGAACATACGGCGGAATGCGGTTCGGCACGTTTTTATGAATGCGGCAGAACGCGCCAGGGTCGATTGACTCAACCCATCGCAGCAAATCCAGAACGTTCTCGCGCGTTCCGGTACCCTTTTCCATACAGTGATAGAATTCCCGCGTGAACAGCGGAAACTGGTTTCCCTGACGACCAACGGTCATCTTTGCCATCTGGCGGACGGTCTCAAATTCCGTATTCACGGCATCAGTGTTCGCCGAATGAGTTGGCTGTGGTGCGGAGCCAAGCTTGTTTTCTACGCTGGCATACACGCCCTTTGCGTCCTCAAATTCCTTAAGACAGCGGGCAAGCTCCTTTCCGTTCTTAGAAAGGCGATGCAGGCGGTCGGTAATCTCAGAAAAAAGCCGCTGCTGGTCGTCGCTGTAGGACTGCATGTGCGGCTCGCTGCCAATAAGCGGCGCGTGAGTGCAAAGGCGCTCAACGCGATCCTTAAGCTCAAGCTCAAGCATGGAGCGCTCGTTTTCCTTTATGTTCAGCAGGTTTTCTGCGCTCTGCAATTTTCCGGAATTTTTTTGCTGAAGCTGCTGAAGCCGCGTCTGCTCCATTGAAGCGGCTTCTTCCGGCGTTGAGGCCTTATGAGGCGTGCGCTTTTCGTCGGTCATTGAGTTAGAAAGACGACCCGCCGCAATCTCCATGAACCATTCGTCCGTGTAAAGCACTGGCTCGCCGGTTCGGTTCTCGTAAAAAATCTTGGAAAAAAACTGCTTCTGCTCCGGTCTAAAAAGCGACGGCAACAGAACGCCAAACCGGATAAGCATTCGCTTTGGCATGGGCAGGTTCACGTCCGCCATTTTTGGAGCCATGCCGCGCACCAGCTCCCAATACGCAGAAATTATCTGCTGGCGGAACACAGTTCTGTCCTTTGGATCCTGGCACGTCAGATACTTTGAAAGCACCAGATGCACGCGCTGAGACGACTGGTTCTCGCCGGTCAGCGCCGTTTTGTAATATGACTTGTCATCAAAAACATCAGACGGAGTTTCTGAGGTGAATTCCTCAATTGGAGCAAATTCTTTTACGCTCAGGTCAACATTATGAATGGAACGTTTTGCGGGCGCAGGGTTGTCTTTTTTGTCAAGCATTCCTGCCTTGCGGGCAAAACTTTCCATGTTGAAGTTATCAGCGCCATTTGAATTAAAAGAGGAAATATCAACGTTTTCATTAGAAGACTCATCTTTAACTTCTGCAAGAAGGGCATCTATCTGCGATGCAAAATCATCACTCATACGTAAACTCCATACTTTCTTTTATCTAATTATAGCACACTTTTTCAGAATAGATAGAAACTTCTCCGCTTTCCAGGCGTTTTTCCGTGCCGTCCGCAAGCTGAACCAAAAGCTTTGCGTCCGGCGTTACGTCCTTTACCGTGCAAGTAAAGTTTTGCTTTTCTTCGCCAATGACCGGAGAAAATTCTATCTGCTGACCAATGAGCAGCGAGCGGGCGCGGTATTCTTCCATCGCGCTTTTTTGTGCCTGCGCACCGCCTTCAATAATCCGCACCATCTCAGAGATGATTGCGGCGCTAAGCTCGCTGCGCCTGAGCGGAACATCGCCGTCCTCGCGCAAAATGCCGCCCGCCACGTCCTGCGGAAGAGCGGCGCTGTTCAGAATGTTCACGCCAATTCCCACCACCGCAAAATCAATGCGTCCGGTCTCAAAGTCGGCAATGCCTTCTGTAAGAATTCCGCAGACCTTCTTTCCGTTTACAAAAACGTCGTTCACCCATTTTATTTTTGCTTCCACAGCGAACACGGAACGGAGCGCCCGGCACACAGCAACGGCGGCATTTGCTGTAAACAGCGCCGGGTTTGAAAAATCGCCGCGCGTAAAAATGACCGAAAGATACACGCCGGTATTTTGGGGCGAAGCAAATGAACGCCCCAGCCGCCCGCGCCCAGCCGTCTGCGAGGAAGCGACGATTGCCGTCTTATGAAGCGAATTGCGCTCCGCACCAAGCATACGCCGCTTTGCCTCTGCATTGGTGGAATCGATGGTCTCAAAAAAATCCACTGAAACGCCAAGCGTACCGTCTATGAGCGCCTGAATAGAATTCTTGTCAAAGACGTTGCTTTTTATGAGCCGGTAGCCGTTGTTCGTAACCGCCTCTATTGCCGCACCGCTTTTTCTGAGTGCCTCAACAGCCTTCCACACGGAGGTACGCGACACGCCGCATTTTTCTGCCAGCTCCTGCCCAGAAACAAAGCCGCCTTCCGCCTTTGATTCAGAGAGAATTTTTAAAACGGAATCCTTTACAGACACATGCGCCGCCTTATTTTTCTTTTCCAAGGCGGGTAAAATTGTCCGCCGGGCTTGCAAATGCAATGCCACTTCCGGCTTTTGCAAGGCACGGCAAATCCTTTATTGCGTCAAGAATGTCGCCCGCCTTCTCGTTCTTTGTAAAAATCAGGAGCATTTCCTTTTCGGGAACGATTTCCATTCCAAAGAAGGTTGCGTCGCCTTCGCGCGCAGTTCCGCGGGCATTCATAATCGTACCGCCGGAAGCGCCCGCCTTACGAGCCGCCGCCATTACGTCGTCGGCAAAGCCCTTGTTCACGATAATCGTTATAAGCTGATGTGTATATTCATTCATAGTTTCTTCCTTTTTTGAACCAGAAATAGCGCCGGTTCGTACAAACGAGTTTACGTCCAGCGAAAAAAGAATTCCGAACGGCTGCTTTTTTTCGCTCACGCTCTGAACCATAGCATCCATAATGCCGCGCGTCTTTTGTGCTGGGGTCAGAATGTAGACCAAATCCTTGTCGCTGTCGGCAAAGCCAAGCAGCTGAAAGATTGAATTTGACGCGGTTCCCTTGCCGCGCGAAATTGTTCCGCCGCCCGCTCCGGCTTCTACCGCCGCATGGGTTAATATTTCGCCGGAACCGCGCGGCACAATGCCTATAATCAAATCATACGCTGACATCTTCGCCTCCTTTTTGCCCAATGGCTTTATTTTTTTGCATTTTTCGAACCGTGCGGTCGTACATTATGCCAAGAATTTGAATTGCAATGAGCGGCGTCATGGCAACCAGCGCGATTACGCCAAAGGAGTCCGCATTTCCGCCCGCAGCAGTGCTGGCCCCAATGGTAAACGAAAGCACGAACGTAGATGTAATCGGGCCTGACGCAACGCCGCCTGAATCAAAGGCAATTGCAGTAAACAACGACGGACAAAAAATCATGAGCGCAAGCGCAAGTGCATAGCCCGGCACCAAAAGCCGCATCAAGCTGAACCCGCTAAGCGCACGCCACATGGCAAGCCCAATGGCAATTGCCGCGCCACCGCTCAGGAACACAAGCATAAGCCGCCGCTTTATGGTTCCGCCAGAAAGATTCTCAACCTGCTCCGTAAGAACCCATACCGCAGGCTCCGCGCACACGACTACCGCACCAAGCACAAGCCCGGTAAAAATCAAAAGAAAATACCAAAAGCCGCCCAGCGTAGAAGCCTTTGCTCCAAGCAGCATTCCCAGTTTGGAGCCTGCCGCCATGAACCCGCCGTTCACTCCGACCAAAAAAATGCTCAAACCCACAAAGCTGTACACAAGACCAATAATGATGCGGATAAGCTTGCGCGGCGGAAGATGAAGCAAAAACAGCTGAAAGAACACCAAAAGAAGCGCGAGCGGAGAAATGGAAAGCGCCGCCTCCTTTACGACATGCGGAATAATCTGAATGAAAATGCCAAGCCCCGCGCTCTCTGCATCAGCAGAGGACGAAGCGCCTGCGGTATGCAGAACGCCCAGCCTGTTCAGAATCACGCCGTACAGCAGCACCGCAATGATGGGACCGACGGAGGTTACGCCGGTCAAGCCAAAGCTGTCGCCGCTATCGCTTTTTTTGCCGCCAGCGCGAACACTGGAAACGCCCACGCCCAGCGCAAGAATGAACGGCACGGTCATAGGCCCCGTCGTTGCGCCGCCGGAATCAAACGCAATGCCACGGAAGCTTTCTGGCGTGAACAGCGTAAGGACGAACACAAGGACGTACAACGCAAGGAGCGCAAGCTTTAAATTCACCGAAAGAATGGAGCGCAAAAGCCCCACGGTTATCAAAAGTCCAACGCCAGATGCAATCATGTACACAAGGTGCGTTTTGTTCACGCCCGCAAAAACAGAATGAATCTGGTCGCCAAAAACCTGAATGTCAGGCTCGGCAACCGTTACCAAAAAGCCGATTACAAACGAAACGCTCAAAAGTAGCGGCAGATTCTTTTTGCTGGTAAGCGCCGCACCCGCCTGCTCGCCAATTGGCTGAATGCCGATGTCTACGCCAAGCAAAAAAAACGTCAGCCCAAAAATAAGCAGAAGCCCGCCCACCACAAAGCGCGCCAAAAGCCCGGCCCCCAGCGGAGCCGCCGTAAGCCCAAGCACAATGACAATTTGCAGTCTGCGAACATCGTCATGAATCAGTCTTTCAGGTGTAATCATCAGATAGCGAATATTCGCCTGTGCTGACGAACGCACAGAGGCACGAACGTGTTCTCCTTGGAACTGTACCGTCGCATTGGATTGATTAATTGCTGGAGCGGCTTCCATCTTGGTCAGATTCTCATAAGGGCTGTAAAGCTCGTTTGACGCAGTCCATAGGTACAATCGTGTTTCGGTGCTTGAGAATTCATGGAGCGTCATTTGCGACTGGAGCATATCCGTGGAAAGAATCAAG
>CAKZZR010000080.1 GCA_937885475.1 uncultured Treponema sp. | reverse complement strand
CCCGGCGTTGAGCGAGCGGTCGTGTTCCAGAAGTATTCGCTGGTTCCGTGGATGACGGCGCGCGAGAACATAGCCTTTGCCGTGTACCAGAACAGCAAGAAGCGCCAGAAGATAAGCAAGAAGGAAGCCCTTTCCATCGCTCAGAAATTTCTTGAGAAGGTGGAGCTAAGCGGCTTTGAGGACAAGCTTCCAGGCGCTCTTTCCGGCGGAATGCAGCAGCGTGTGGCAATCGCGCGGGCGCTTGCATGCAGCCCCGAAATTCTCCTTATGGACGAGCCGTTCGGCGCGCTCGACGCAAAAATCCGCGAGAACCTTCAGGAGCTGCTGCTTTCGCTGCTCAAAAAGGACACCGAAAAGAACACCGTCGTATTCGTTACGCATGACCTGAGCGAGGCGGTGTTTCTTGCCGACAGGATTATCTTCATGCTGCCAAAGCGTATTCACAAGATAATCGACGTGCATATTCCGCGCCCACGGATACGTGCAGACGTTCTTAACAGCGAGGAATACAAGGAAATAAACGAGACCTTGAAGAATCTGTTCTACGACGGAATTCACAACACCATAAACGGTGAGCGGGAGGCAATATGACGCATATCAAAAAATACATTCTGAGCATTCCAAATCTGTTCCTGCTGCTTACCCTGCTGTGCTTTCTGATTCCAAGCCGATACGCCGTGCAGATGAGAATCGGTCTTAAATCGCCGCTTGTGTTCGGCATTGTACTTGCGGCAATTGAGCTGGCGTTCCTACTGCAGCTACGCAACCAAAAAAAGGCACGCGCGGCAACGGACATCGCAAGCTTCATCTTCATTCTGGCGTTCGTGTGGGAATTCTTTGTCTCACGGCTGAACGTGCTGCCGTTCGTGTTCGTTCCTGCCCCGGAAAATGTGTTCCACGTCTTTGTTGACGATGCACCGCTCATCCTGACCGGCTTTCTCAGCTCCATGTACCTGATTATCGCCGGAATGGCAAGCTCCATCATCATTGCCGTCATCCTTGGAACACTCGTAGGGTGGAATCCGCGCCTTACAAAGGCAATCTACCCCATTGCAAAGGCGGTCTCAACCGTGCCGCCGCTCATTTACACGCCGTATGTGGTGCTCATCATGCCCACGTTCAGAATGGCTTCGATTTTTGTGATTTTCTTCACGAATTTCTGGTCAACGTTCATGGGCTCAATAAACAACACGGCATTCGTGGAAGCAAAGGTCATCAATTCTGCTCGCGTGCTGAATCTGTCCACGCCGGTCATTTTGTTCAAGATTATCATTCCGTACAATCTGCCAAGAATCATCAACGGACTTCCGATTCACCTTGCGTCCACGCTGATGACGCTTACCGCAGCAGAAATGCTTGGTGCGGACAGCGGAATGGGCTTTTACGTACGCCTTGCGCTGAACTTTGCAAACTACACAAAGGCAATCGCAGGAATTTTCTTCATCGGACTTGTAGTAACGCTGCTGAACGAGCTGATTGACCTCGCAAAACGAAAGCTTATCAAATGGAATTATTAGTCAGGAGGAAAACATATGCTGACCATAAAAACACCATACCAATACATAAATGAACCTGGAGCCACGCTCCATGCAGGACAATACATTGACGACTTAAAAATCGGGCGGCATCCGCTGATTATTGCGGGCAAGAGCGCCGCTCAGGCACTTGGAAGCGGATTTTTTTCCAGCCTCGTAAAGCACGGCATACATCAGGCGGCAAACGAGACCTTCTACGGCTACCCCAGCCAGCGCCAGTTTGACTTTTATGCGTCAAAGGCAAAGGAAAACGGCGCTGACTTCATAATCGGAATAGGTGGCGGCCGCGTGCTTGACACCGCAAAGGCAACTGCCGACATCCTGGGGCTGCCAGTAGTAACCGTGCCGACCGTTGCCGCCACCTGCGCCGCGTGGGCAGCCGTTACGATTCAGTATGATGACAAAGGTTCCTACGTGCGCTCGCGGTTCAACGCAAAGGCACCGTATCTTGTTATAGCGGACCCAAAAATCATCTTTACGGCACCGGAGCGCTATCTTTTTTCTGGCGTGGTGGACACCTTCGCAAAATTCTACGAGGTTCGCCCCACCTACGAGCAGCACCCGGACGACGTACCGCTTGCACTCGCGCTGGAGGCATCAAAAATCGCGTTCAGAAACCTTGAGGTAAATACGTTCAACGCCGTCAAGGAAGCTCACAAGGGAATCTTTGGTCAAGCCGCGCGGGACGTAATCGACGCAATCATCTATCTTGCGGGCTTTGCCGGAAGCTTCAAGGGGGACCATGCCCACTACAGCTTTGCGCATCCGTTCTACCATTCTTCAACGCGGCTCATTCATACGAACATCAAGCTGCATGGCGAGAAAGTTGCGTTTGGAATCATCACCCAGCTGATTCTTGAAAAAAAGAGCGACTATGAGATAAAGGAAGCGCTCCGCATTTTTAACAAGTATGGCGCGGCATTCACGCTTTCGGACTTTGCGCTTGAAAAGAACCAGGACGAAGATCTGACCTTCCTGAAAAAAGACATAACGCACGAATTTCCATATGTTCCGTACACTGCAGGCGAAATAAAGTCCGCGCTGCTGAAGGCAGACACAATAACAAAAGACTTTCTTGCGGAGGAAAAAAAATGAGCGTACGTACACGAAGGGCTGTGGATGCCCTGCCCGAATACAAGGTTGCGCGTAACGCCGAAGCCGTAAAGAAGGAATATGGTCTTTCAAGCCTCATAAAGCTTGCCGCAAACGAGAACACGCTGGGCTTTTCCCCGGCAGTTTTTGAAGCACTCAAAGCTCTTACCTCACGCTATCCTGACGGAGCCGCCGCCGCGTTGCGAAAACGGCTTTCGGAACGGCTTAACGTTCCTTCCGACCATATCGTATTCGGAAGCGGCTCCTTTGAGCTGATTCAGCTTGCCTGCCTTGCCTTTTTGGAAGGCGGAGAGGAAACCCTTGGCGCGGAACCGTCGTTCGGCTGGTACAAAACGGCAACTGCAATCATGGGTGGTGTGTTCCGCGGCATTCCTGTTACCAGCAACTACTCGGTGGACTTGGACGCGCTTTCGCGCGCTGTAACCGAGCGTACAAAAATAATCTGGCTTTGCAATCAAAACAACCCAACGGGAACCATTTTTACAGGCGAACAGCTTGAGGCGTTCCTTGCAAAAATACCAGACAGCGTTCTTGTAGTCCTTGACGAAGCCTACGTGGACTTTGTGGAGCAGCCCGGCTACCCGCAGAGCCTTCTGCTGTATCAAAAATACGAGAATCTTGTGGTGTTCCGCACGTTCTCCAAGCTGGAAGGGCTTGCCTCGCTGCGCGTAGGCTACGCCATAGGAAGCGCGCCCATCATAGCCGCGCTGAACAAGGTGCGCATTCAAAGCAACGTGAATCAGGCGGCGCAGCTTGCCGCGCTTGCCTCCTTGGACGACGAGGAATTCAAAGCGCGGACGATTCAGAATGCCCGCACAGAAAAGCAGAAGTTCTACCGCGCGTTCACGCGTCTTGGCTTTAGCTACGTTCCGTCAAACACCAATTTCATCTTCTTTGACATAAAGCGGGAAGCCGCGCCAATCGTAGAGGAATTCATCAGGCATGGAATTCTTATCCGCGGAGGGAATGAATACGGATTTCCCACGCACATACGAATTTCAATCGGCACGCCAGAGGAAAACGATGCCGCCATCGCCGTTTTTAACAAATTGTTTCTACCGATAGAAAAACAAAGTCAGAACAGGTAGAATCATCCAATGAAGAACGACTATCTCGTAGAAAAAAAGCCGCTTCCCGCGCTCACGCTGTTCGTCATTCCGCTCATGCTGGGCAACATGTTCCAGCAACTTTACAATCTTGCCGACTCCGCAATCGTAGGTCAGTTTGTTGGCGAGCAGGCAGTTGCAGCGGTGGGCGCCTGCCTTGCGCTTACGAACCTGTTCCTGTTCTTTGCGAACGGCGGGAGCGTAGGCGCCTCGGTTCTGGTGGGACGGCACTTTGGCGCAAAGGACTACCGCGCCATGCAGACGACCGCGTTCACCGCGCTGCTCACGATGCTGGCGCTTTCTGCCGTGCTGGGAACAGTTGGCTTCTTTTTAGGAAAATCCTTCCTTTTGCTGCTCAAAACGCCCGCAGATGTCGTTCCCTTTGCACAAACCTATCTTAAAATCTATTTTCTGGGACTCCCGTTCATTTTTTTGTACAACTGCTGCTCCGCGCTCTTTAACGCGCTGGGCAAAAGCCGCTATCCCCTGCTCTTCCTTACAATCTCGTCCGTGCTGAACGTGGCTCTTGACCTTCTGTTCGTGGGAATGCTCAGGCGTGGCATTGCGGGCGTGGCGTGGGCAACGCTCATCTCCCAGGCGGTCGCGGGGCTGTTTTCGTTTGCCATGTTCATGCGGCTTCTTGCAGGGCTTTCCATCGGTCGCACGGAACCGTTCTCCAAACAGGAGGCGGCAAGAATTTTCAAGATAGCGTTGCCGTCAATCCTTCAGCAGGTTACCATCTCGCTTGGACTTCTCCTCATTCAGTCCTGCGTGAACCGTTTTGGCTCTCAGGCGCTGGCAGGCTATGCGGTCGGCTCCCGCATAGAGGCGCTTGGAACCACGGCAATGATTTCGTGCAGCACGGCAATATCAATGTACGTTGCCCAGAACCTTGGCGCCGGCAAAACGGAGCGCATTCCGCAGGGCTTTCGCGCGGCAAACACAATCGTCCTTGTGTTCTGCGTGGTCTTTTTTATAGTCATACGGCTTTTTAAGAGCGCCATCATCCTTTTCTTTCTGGGAAAGGACTGCTCAGACATGGCATTCAGCACCGCAAACGGCTACCTAAGCTATATGAGCGTCGTTCTATGCATAATGGGCTTCAAGCAGGTAAGCGACGGAGTTCTTCGCGGCGCACGGCTCATGAAATTCTTTACCGTGGCAAGCCTTGTGAACATGGCGCTCCGCGTTGCCTACCCCAACATCTTCGCCCCCTACTTTGGCATTTCCACCGTCTGGATTGCAAACCCCATCGGCTGGACGGCAAGCCTTTCAATCGCCCTCTACGCCTACAAAAAAGGTCTCTGGAAGCAGCAGTGAACGGTATTCCTTTTCGCATTTTTCTTTCTCATCTTTCCCTATAGAAAAAAGCTCTATCCAGCATAAAAAAAAAGTATTACACAAAGTCCGAACAATTCTGTATAACATACCACATTACTAGGATTTCAAAAAACTTGGAGGTCATTATGAAAAAAGTCATCCTTACAACGTTTGCAGCCCTTTCTGTGGCAGCAGTTCTTTCGGCACAGAGCGTAACACTTACGAACACGTTCGGTGGAAACAATGATAATGTCGGCACTACGGATTTCTTAAAATTCGACGGCGACGGAGACAAGACGGACGCGGTTGTAGGAGACCGGCTTCAGCTTGATGTTGCAAGCGAGCATATCGACTCCAGAATCCGCCTGAACATCGTGAACGGTTCTGCCGTAGCAACAAACGCCTACGTGAACTTCCGCCCGATTCAGCCGCTGAACTTTATCGCAGGAAACACGTTCTTCTGGAAATGGACAACACCCGGCGCATACCTTGCCGCAACAGACGACTACCTTGCGCACGGAAAGCTTGCCGACTCAAACGGAGCCGGCGTCGTATACAACCTTGTGTCTGACGACGTAGGAATCACATTTGCCGCAAGCGTAGGCGCACAAAGCCGCCTTGACCTGAACTTTGGCGCACAGTTTGCGCTTAAGGACACGCTCACCATTGGAGTAACCGCACAGGACGTAACGGAAAGCACTGTTTCTGTGGGCGCTTACTTTGCGCTTCATGCTGTTGAGAACCTGCTCCTGAACCTTGGCTACACCTACAATCCTGCTGACACAAGCTACTATACTGGACAGCAGGCATCCAATATAAAGGAATCATATGACGGAGCCAACGCTCAGCCGGGAACACAGCATCTTGCGCAGCTTTCCGTAGGTTACACGCTCAGCGACGTAGGAAACGGTCTTTCGCTCTATGCGGACATTGCGACAGGACTGAACAACAAGACGCACTATTATACAGTTAATACCACAACAGGAACGGACTCAGACTTCTACGAGCTTGATGACGGCGTTCCATTCTACGGAGCGGTGCGCGCAAACCTTAAGGCTACAGAAAACCTTGACGTAAACTTCTGGGTGCGCGGAAACCACTGGCTTGGCGCAAAAGACACATACGATGCGGTTACCGTATATCCGTACTTTGACTACAAGACCAACGTAGGAACATTCAGAGCGGGCGTGCGGGCGTTCTTCAACAAGGACGACGGCTTCAACGGTTTCAACATTCCGTTCTCATGGCAGTATAAAATTGCCGCAGCAAAATAGGCGCTTTTGAAATTGCCTTGTGCGGTCGCAATTCCCCTTTTTGCTCCGCGCAAGGCAATTTCTTTTCTTCTATATAATAACTCAAATCAGGACTGTTTGAATTACGGAGGCACAACATGAAACAAAGAATAACGAAAGCGGTGCGGGTGTTCCTGCCATTCCTTGGAACGCTCGTCGCAAGTGTTCTGCAGGTCTGCGTGCCAGACAGCCCGTTACATCCTGTGGCACAGCGCCACTATTACAACGGGCTGCTCGCATTTCTTGCGCTGACCACGCTGATTCTTGCGTTTCTTTCGTTCGTGCTTCCCAAACTCAAAAAAAATCTCGCGGAAAAAGGGCCGTTTTACCTTGGCGCCGGAATTCTTGTAAGCCTTGTGAATCTGGTAACGGCAAAACTCGCCCTGCTTCCGGTGATTTTTTTTCCTACGTATGACAACATCCTTGCAATCTTCATTGACCAGCATGACCTGCTTTTAAAATGCACCTGGTATTCGTTCAGGCTCATTTTTCTGGGCGTTCTGTGGGGAACCTTGACCGGCTTTGTAACCGGCGTTCTGCTGGGCTTTTCCAAGAACGTCTATTATTGGATAAACCCGTACATAAAGCTCATCGGGCCCATTCCTGCCACCGCATGGATTCCCCTTGTGCTTACGACCTTTCCAACGCCGTTTGGCGCGAGCGTGTTCATCATCTCGCTTGCGGTATGGTTCCCAGTTCTGCTTATGACCAGTTCCGGCATTCAGAACACGTCCAAGGTATATTTTGAGGTGGGAAAAACGCTCGGCGCAGGCAAGCTGTATCAGGTGTTCAGAATTGCGGTGCCGGCGGCGCTGCCAAGCATATTCCAAGGCGTGTTCACGGGAATCTGCTCCGCGTTCATAGCGCTCATGACGGCAGAAATGTTCGGCGCAAAATACGGAATCGGCTGGTACATCAGCTGGCAAAAAGCGATGATGATGTATTCCGGCGTGTATGCAGGGCTGATTCTTATAGCCATCTTCTGTACCGCCATAATCACAGCCCTTTTCAAAATCCGCGGCAAGCTGCTCGTCTGGCAGAAGGGCCTGATTAAGTGGTAGGAGATGTCAGGGCAAAAGCATTATAAAACTACAAAAGTAAAAAAGTATTGTTGTCCTTAAAAAAATAGCTCCCAGTCGAGTTTCGTCTTTCAAAACCGCACGCTCGCG
>CAKZZR010000079.1 GCA_937885475.1 uncultured Treponema sp. | reverse complement strand
AACTATAAGACATGCCGCTTTCGCGGCATCCACAATCAGAGTGTTTTTGAAAGCCAAAAATCTCCTTTGCGCTATTTTCCCCGCATGTTTAGTTCTACTTTCTAAAATCCTTTTTAAATTTATATGTGTATGTTACCGGAATTGAAAAGCCCGAGAAGCCTTCGTCATAGCGCGTAAGGTTCATATCAAAGCGCAATCCCGCTTTTATGTCGCCAAACGCGTCCGGCAGGGCAAACGTTGCATGCGGATAGAGCGTAAGCCACGTCTGCGAGCCGTCGTTTATCATCGTGCGGAGCTTTACGTTCAGGGCGACGTTCAAATCTTCGGCAACGTCGTAGGTAAGGCGCAGCTGGCTGTACAGCGGAATGGCGGAATGCGAGAACTCGTCAGTGCGCTTTGCCTTGTACACGCCATTTTTGTCCTGCTTGTATTTTACGATTGTGGAGCCACGCACGATGGTGGTTGTCTTTGTTTCTACGGTGTTGCCGTCGTTGTCGCACCATTCAATTTCATCTATGTATTCGTTGGTAAGGCCTGAGATAACGTCGGCAAAAATGCCAAAGCCTGCGTCCTTGAACGTGTAGCCGCCGCTTATGCCCAGCGCATATTTTGTCTTCTGCTTTTTGAATTTGTCGTAATAATTGCCGTCGTCGTCCTTGCGGGTTACGCGCGCTTCTGGCAGATAGTCGCTGGCGGTGAAGTTGTAGTAAAAGCCCGCGTTAAGGATAAGGTTCGGTACGGCGGTAAGCCCCGCGAATACGCCTAACTTGCGGTCGTCATGGGTAAGGTCGTGGGCTGTCGCGCCAAAATCAAAGCTGCTTGGAATGCCTATGTTTATTCCGGCATCTATGGCGTATTCCGTTTCGCCGTCAAAATCCGTGTAGAGGGTGCTTCCTGCTGCAGCCCGCGCGTAATAGGGGTCGTGCTTTCCGCCGCCCCATTCGCTGGTTATGCCGCTGGCAAATGCGGTGCCGTAGATGGCGGCGTTGCCGGTCGTCCAATATTCCTCGTGCCCCAGTGAGTCGGTAAGCAAGCGTCCGTATTTTGTGGTTTCATCTGCGGCGGCAAGGTAGCAGGACGGAATGGCAAAATGGCTAAAAAAATTGTTTCCCGCGGCAAAGCCAAGCTGCTTTATCGGCGTAAAGTGAATAAAGCCTGACGGAGCCATTACGAAGTCCGCGGTGTCCTCGTCGGCATTCTTATAGAGCATGTCGAGCCGGAGTCTTCCGCTCAGAATCTTGCTTTTGTAGTCTGCCTGAAGCCGGTCGCCCAGCAAAAAAACGTCCTCGCTTTTTGTGTCGCCGTTGTAGTCGGTTTCCTTGGTCTGCGTAAAAAGGTCGTAGTCGCCGAACAGTTCGTCTTTGTCCGCGCCGAATATATTCTTTATGGTAAGTTTTTGAGCGAACGCCGCGCCGCTTACAGCAACGGCAAGCATAATGCCGTAAAAAATTCGTTTCATGTAATTTCCTTGAACAAAATGATTCATTCTCTTCAATATATTATACACCCACGCAGTAGAAACAATCCAGCGTTTCATGATACAGTAAAAGTATGGCAAAAACTTTTGACGATAAAAAAATCATATACACAATGGATCGTGTAACTCGTGCTTATGGAACAAAGGTTGTTCTTAAGGATGTAAGCATCTCTTACTATTATGGAGCAAAAATCGGTGTAATCGGACCTAACGGTTCTGGTAAATCAAGCCTTTTTAAGATTTTGGCAGGAAAAGACACTGATTTTTCTGGCGAAACTACTTTGGCACCAGGATATACAATCGGTTATCTTGAGCAGGAACCGGAGCTTACACCTGGAAAAACTGTTATGGAAACCGTAAAAGAAGGCGTAAAAGAAATAACTGACCTTCTTGCAGAATTTGACCAGATTAACGAAGCGTTCGGAGACCCGGATGCAGATATAGACAAGCTTTGCGCTCGTCAGGGCGAGGTTCAGGAAAAGCTTGATGCCCTTGATGCATGGAACTTGGACAACAACCTTGAGCTTGCAATGGACGCTTTGCGTTGCCCTCCTGCAGACCAGGTTGTGGATGTTCTTAGTGGTGGTGAACGCCGCCGCGTTGCATTGTGCCGACTTCTTCTTCAAAAGCCGGACATCCTTCTTTTAGACGAACCTACGAACCATCTTGATGCAGAAACTGTTGCCTGGCTTGAAAAACACCTTCACGATTATCCTGGAACTGTAATTGCAGTTACCCACGACCGCTACTTTCTTGACGAAGTTGCAGGCTGGATTCTTGAGCTTGACCGTGGCGAAGGCTATCCGTTCAAGGGTAACTATTCCAGTTGGCTTGAACAGAAGGCAGAACGAATGCGCCTTGAAAACAAGAGCGAGTCTGCCCGCCAGAAGGAAATTCAGCGCGAGTTGGATTGGATTCACATGGGTGCAAAGGGCCGTCAGGCAAAACACAAGGAACACATCACACGCTACAACGAGCTTATGAGTCAGGGTTCAAAACAGCAGCTTAAGGATACACAGATTAGTATTCCGGCTGGTCCTCGTTTGGGTAATCAGGTAATCGACATTGAAAACCTTACAAAATCTTTTGGCGACAAGCTTTTGTTCGACAAGCTTAATGTTCATATTCCGGCTGGTGCAATCGTGGGAATCGTCGGTCCTAACGGTGCCGGTAAGACAACTTTATTCAAGATGATTGTTGATGCGGCAGGCTTACCTGGCGGCGAAAAACCTGACAGCGGCGAAATTAAAATCGGTTCAACCGTAAAACTAGTTTATGTGGATCAGATGCGCACTGGCTTGGACGAAAACAAGACCGTTTACGAAACCCTTGGCGGTGGAGCAGACATGATTAAGCTTGGCGCCGTAGACGAAAAAGGCCGAGCCCTTGAAGGCGGCGTTCGCGAAGTAAACGCCCACGCTTACTGCGGATGGTTCAACTTTGCAGGTCCGGATCAGAACAAAAAGGTGAGCGTGCTTAGTGGCGGAGAAAAGAACCGCCTTAACCTTGGCATGATGCTTAAAGAGGCTGGAAACGTTCTCTTGTTCGACGAACCTACTAACGACCTTGACGTTCAGACAGTTCGTGCCTTGGAAGAAGCTCTTGAAGACTTTGCCGGTTGTGCAATGGTTGTAAGCCACGACCGCTGGTTCCTTGACCGCATCTGCACCCACATCCTTGCATTCGAGAACAATTCCGAAGTAAGATTCTTTGAAGGAAACTGGTCTGAATACGCCGAATGGAAAAAAGAACAGTTTGGAGAAGAAGCAGGCGTTCCAAAGCGAACTGTATACAGAAAACTTTCGCGCTAGGCGTCATTCAGAACCCATGCAAGGCGGCAGGACGGAAAACTTCCTTTCTGCCGCTTTCATTTTCTGCTGTCTTGCTGATACCCCACTAATCCGCTATATTTTAACCATGATTACAACGACAAACAGAACAGCCTTTTCTTTTGAGGTTTTTCCGCCTAAAAAGACGATGAACATAGAAACCGTATACACGACGCTTTCTGAATTGAGCGACATAAAGCCCGACTTTATCAGCGTAACCTACGGCGCAGGCGGAAGCGAGAACTGCGACAACACCGTAAGCATTGCAAAGCGCATAAAGGACGTTTGCGGCGTGGAAAGCGCCGTTCACATGCCGTGTATAAACATGACAAAAAGTGACGCACAGTTTGTGCTGGAGCAGTTTCAGGCGGCGGGAATAGAAAACATTCTTGCCCTGCGCGGCGACCGCATAGAAGGTCGCGAGCCAATAAATGATTTTGCCCACGCGTCTGATTTGGTTGCGTTTATCCGGAACTTTAACGAAAAGCGAACTGACGGCAAGCGCTTTAAGATTATTGGCGCGTGCTACCCGGAGCGCCACCCAAATTCTCCCAACGTGGTGAGCGACATTCGAGCGCTTAAAGCAAAGGTTGACGCAGGAGCGGAACATCTTTTGAGCCAGCTTTTTTTTGATAATGAAAAATTCTATACGTTCCTTGAGCGCTGCCAGATTGCGGGAATCAATGTTCCTATTGAGGCGGGAATCATGCCGGCGACAAATAAAAAGTCAATTGAACGTATGGTCAGCATGACGAATGCCGTTCTGCCCAAAAAGTTCGTGCGCATGATGGAACGCTACGAAAATGAGCCAGAGGCAATCCGCGACGCGGGAATTGCCTACGCCATTGACCAGATTGCCGACCTTGTGACCAACGGAGTGGACGGCGTTCACCTGTATACGATGAACAACCCATATGTTGCCCGCAAAATCAACGAGGCAACGCGAAGCCTGTTCATCGCTCAACCAGTTAAAAAAGAATTGAACTAATGCTATACTGAATAAAAATAAATGCTGCATAAGCAAAAGGATTATATATGTTTGAAAAACTTACACCCGGCCAGGAAATAGAATCAACCGTCGTTGCGGTAAGCGGCGACACGGTGTTCATTGATTTGAGCGCAAAAAGCGAGGGCGTTGTTTCGGCGGCGGAATTTGCTGACGAGACAGGGGCGCTTTCGGTAAAAGAAGGCGACAAGATTAAGGCGTTCTTTATTGGCGAAAAAAACGGCGAGATGCGTTTTACCACCAAAATTGCGGGCGACACGGCTGACAATTCAATGCTTGAGAATGCGTTCAAAAACCGCATTCCGGTAGAAGGTCATGTTGAGAAGGAAATAAAGGGCGGCTTTGAGGTTCGCGTTGGTGGCGTGCGCGCGTTCTGTCCGTATTCGCAGATGGGATTTCGCCAGAAGGAAGAGCCATCGTATTTTGTAGGACGCACGCTCACATTCATCATTCAGGAATATAAGGAAAACGGAAAGAACCTGCTGGTTTCAAACCGCGCCGTTCTGGAAGAAGAGCATAAGGGGCAGCTTGCGGGGCTTAGCCAGAAAATTGCCGTTGGCTCCATTGTAACGGGAACCGTAAAATCCCTGCAAAGCTTTGGCGCGTTTGTTGACGTTGACGGATTCCAGGTGCTGCTGCCTATTTCTGAGGTTGCGCTTGAGCGCGTGAACGACCTTTCTGCCTTTCTTGAGGTTGGACAGGAAGTTACGGCAAAGGTCATCAATGCGGACTGGAGCAAGGAGCGCGTTTCTGTAAGCCTTAAGGCGCTTATTGCCGACCCATGGGATTCCGTAGCCGAAAAATTCAGCAAAGGACAAAAAATTGACGGAAAAATAAGCCGCGTGGCGGACTTTGGCGTGTTCATCAATCTTGACAAGGGAATTGACGGTTTGGTTCATATTTCGGCATTGGGCGTTGACCGCAACACAAACCTTAAGAAAAAGTTCAGCGTTGGTCAGGCTATGTCCGTTGTGATAAAGGAAATTGACGCGGCAAACAAGCGCATTTCGCTTGTGCCAAGCACCTCAACCGAACAGGACGAAAACGCAAGCGCATATTTCAGTACTCACAGCGACGACGACGGCGAGACATACAATCCGTTTGCAGCGTTGCTTAAAAAATAAGTAAATAGCCAAGATGTAGCAGAAGGCAGTGTGATTAAAAATCCACTGCTTTTTTTATGCCGAATTCTATTGACAGCCGCCTTGTATAATTGTTACCCTTTTAAAAAAAAGAGGTTTACAATTATGAATCGTAATACATTTGGAAAAAAAGCGGTGCTGGTTGCGCTGTTTGCGGCATTTACGGCGGCGGGGTCGTTCATTCAGATTCCTCTTCCGGGAGGAATTCCGATTGCCGTGCAGGATATGATGAGCATGCTCTGCGGACTTTTGCTTGGACCGGTGTACGGCGCTCTTGCGGTGCTTGTTTTTTTGGCGCTGGGCTGCATGGGTCTACCTGTTTTTACCGGAAAGGCGGGAATAAACGTCATTCTGTACGGTCCTACCGGCGGATTTTTGGTCGGCTATTTTTTGGCGGCAGTTGCGGGCGGTCTTATCGTGCGGCTTTTTGTGCGCGACGGTGCGTCAGCCTTGAATTCAATTGAGGAAGCTGAGCTGGCGGATGAGGCGGAAGCGCAGGCACAAAAAAAATCTCGCGTGCTGGCAGAGGCATGGAACTGGGCGTTCATTACGCTTGCCGCTGTTGTGGCAACCGTGATAGCCTTTGTGTGCGGCGTAATCGGCTTTCATCGCGTAAAGCCGGATTTTGCCATGTCAAAGGTCATTGCGGCGGTTGTGCTTCCGTTCATTCCGGGAAATCTTCTTAAAATCGTTCTTATGGTGCCGCTTACAAAAAAACTGCGCCCGGCAATCCGCAATTTTGCCGGCTAAAAGATGAACAATATGAACGTCATTGAAATAAAGAATGTGTCGCGCACTTTTCCTGACGGCAAAACTGCGCTGAACGATGTGTCGTTTTGCGTGGCGCGTGGCGAATTTGTGGTTATCTGCGGGCGCAACGGCAGCGGAAAAAGCGTCCTTATGTCGCTTATTGCTGGGCTTGACGAGCCGACCGCCGGTACGATTGAGGTTCCGCAGAATGGGGTGGGGCTTGTGTTTCAGGACGCGGACGCGCAGATTTTGGGCGAAACGCCGGAGGAGGACGTTGCCTTTGGACTTAGAAGCATGGGCGTTAACCGCTCTGAATGTTCCGCGCGTGCTCAGGACGTTTTGCGCCGCGTGGGACTGTATGAAAAACGACGGCTTCCTGCCCGGCAGATGAGCGGCGGAGAAAAACGTCGGCTTTCTGTGGCGGGAATTCTTGCCATGAACCGCGATATTTTTATTTTTGACGAGCCATTCGCAAATCTTGATTTTCCCGGCGTTCAGCAGGTGTGCGAAATTCTTGCTTCTCTTAAGCGCGACGGAAAAACGGTGCTTGTGCTGACGCATGAGCTGGAAAAAATTCTTTCGCTCGCAGACCGCTTCATCATTCTTGACAACGGAAAAATCGAATTCAACGGCGTGCCGCAGGACGGTTTGCGCCAGAATCTGGAGGCATTCGGAATCAGAAATCCGCTTGCCCGGTATGAGCGCGTGAACGACTTGTTCTGGGGAAGGGCAGAATGAAGCGAATTCCTGCACTGTTCTGTTACCGCAACGCGGACACAATCGTTCACCGCATTCCCGCTCCCATAAAACTTCTTTTTCTTGTGCTTGTTACGTTGCGTATCTTCAGCAAGGGAACTTACGGCCTTTCGCACGATTTTTTTATTCCGCTGGAGCTGATTCCCTGGCTTAGGCTGGCGTTTTACTTTTGCGCCTCGCTCGCGCTGTTTTTTGCCGCAAAAACGCCCTTTGCAAGCCTAGCCCGCTTAAAATTCGTGCTGTACCTTGGAATCTGTCTGTTTGGCATTTCGTTCTGCTCGCCACAGATTACACAAGCCGATGATGGCTCTTTGCTTTTTGCGCTTAATGTTCCCGCGCTCAAAAATGACGCGTTGTACATTGCGCGCTTTTTGGTAACGGTGCTTGTCTCGCTTGTTGTGTTTGAAACCACAAGCCGCATTCAGATTCTTGACGTGTTCGTTTGTATAGAAAATGCGCTTTCGCGCGTGGTGCCGCCTGTAAAAAAACTGCACCTTGCCCTTGTGTTTTCGGTTGCGCTTACGTTTATTCCCGAAGTTTTTGCCTGCTGGGAACGCGTCCGCCTTGCAAGTGCCGCACGTACCCCGCTCAAAAAAAACGGAAAGCGCGCCTTTTGCGCCGCCAGTCTTTCTGCTCAGATGACGGCTTTTTTTCTTAATATGCTTCAATACGCCGAAGAAGTACGTCGGGCAATTTGCAATCGATTGTAATTTTTAATAGGCAAAAAAGGGGCTGTCTAATAAGTTTCGTGCATACGGTCATTGAGCCTGTCGAAATGACCATATGCACTATATATGATGGTTTCGACAGGCTCAACCACGCTTCCGCCGTCCTTTGCGGTGTAGATTAAATCCACGCAGGCTTGGTCTAGTGCAACCGGATCAAGGCTTGCAAGAATACCGATGTCGTGCATGTCAGGCTCGGCAGGGTTTGAATCGCAGTCGCAGTCTACGGAAAGGCGGTTCATCACATTCACGCAGACAATGCCTTTTCCGTTCTGCATGTAGTCGCACACGGACTTTGCCGCTTCCGCCATGCTTTCCAAAAATGCGTCCTGCTGCCCCATAATGCTTCCTTTCGTTCTGTTTCCGCCCGAATGAATCTGCACCTTTCCCGATTTTTCCACGCTCATACCGCTTGCAAACCCAATAGAAAGATTTTTTATTGCACCGCCAAAACCGCCCATCGCATGCCCCTTAAAGTGCGAAAGAATCAAGTAAGTGTCGTAGTCTGCAAAGTGCGAGCCCACGTAATTTTCCGTAAGCCGCTCGCCGCCCTTAACAGGAATTGTCATGTAGCCGTCTGCGTCCTGCAAATCAAATCCGTTTGCCACGTCAAGAAAGCCGTGGTCGCGGGCAATTTTCATGTGGTCGATGTTGTTGCTCCGTCCGCCGCCGTAAGCTGTATTGGTCGCAACCTGCGGTTGCTTCACGAGTTTGCCAGAGGCAAACTCGCAGCATGTAATTTTTTATAAGTGCTGGGCGCAGGTAGTTCGAGTTTTCGCTTTCGCCAGTGCTTACCTTTACACCAACTTTTCCGCTCGCTTTGTAGCCGGTAGCCTTATACACTTTGACTAACGCTTCTGGTGAGATTTCGCGGATAAAGTACACCACTGGTGCGGATTTTGCGGCGGTTGAACTAGCAACGGAGTTTCCCGTGCCGCGTGTCGAAACCTCGTGCGTTTTGTAACTCGCCGCCTTTGGATTCGGCATTGCAAACACGAACGCCGTGCCGCAGAGTAAAAGTAATGCAAAAAATTTCTTCATGTGGATTCTCCTTGTGGATTAAGATACCAGCGAGAAGGGAATTTGTACAATAGAACTTTTGCAATGAGTATGCACCGTGCGAATAGTGCATTAGATAATAAATTACTTGCAAGGCAAGAATTGTAGTAGTTCATGTGGCTATCACATAGTAAGCTGGCTTTATTTTTTATAGTTCAAACAAAGATTTTCTAATTGAGTAAAATCCAAAGTCATTTCTAGCAAGGGTTTTTGACCTTTCGGCTGTTTATCCTGATTCTTTTTTGCTTCATACAAGTTTTTTGCGGTTCGTTCTATCTTATCTTTATTTTTACGGACAAAGTAAAGTTCGTTAAATACTATGAGTTTGTATTTTAAATCGCCTTCATCATTCAAATCGTAATTTATAATCTCGGATTCAGGAACAGGAATCATATTATTGAAACGAAGAGTTCCATAAAGCCTTTTTGAATCTTTCATGTAAATAGTGATAAGGGAATCATTTTTTATTTTTCCGTTCACTGTATAATCTTTTTGTTTTGGAGATGAAAGCGGTATGAAATAATTGAAACCATTGAGTTTTTCTATAATTCCAAGATATTTGCGGTGATAAATGCGGGAATCGGCCTTATTTGACATTACTCGCGTTTCAGTTTTTCTAAGATACCCTATGTAGTTATCTGATATGACCACGAATTTGTAAGACATTGAAACTCCAACAAAAAAGGCGACCTGTTACAGCCGCCATTTACATTCTCCAGTTGAGGGGCGGAGCTTCCCCACAGCATCAATATAATATGGTCTATGAATTTCTGTCAAGTAATTTTTACTGAGTTTTCCGATTATTATTTTTTATTGTCTTAATTGTTCGATTAAATCTTTGTATTCATCATATTTGTTTTCTGTTTCATCGTCCATGTTTTTATTGTTTTCTAAGCAATTAAGACAGATTTTGAGATTATCAATTGAGTAATTAAATGGATTTTCTGTTGGTTCTCCATTAATCAATCGATATGCAGGTTCAGATAGCGATTGATTATACTTTTCAATTGCAGAAATGAAGTATTCACAAAATTGCTGTTCAGAAATTCTATCTCTTATGTTCTTAAAGTTCATTTTATGAAGAGCAGAAAAAATTAATTTATAGGAGACCCTAAAATATCGTTTTATTTCAAAAATCAAATAAATCCACCCATATTCAGAGCGTTCATCAAAATTATAATAATGGAATCTTTCATTATTTTTCCAGCTGGAAGGAAAATAATAGCATAGAGCTTCTTCATTTTTATTAAGAAAATCTATGAAAGCATTTTGATTAAACAGTATTTTCTTTGCGAATTTTATTCCATCACATTTTTCTGGCTCAATTTCTATTTTGTAATCTGAAATGCGTGAAAAATCTTTCTCCTTAAATAAAATGTAATATAACTCTTTTGCAATGTTTAAAATAATTTCTTCTGGTGATTTACAGGCGTTTTTATTTATAAAAATAATTGGTTCCTGAGAATTCCCTGTGTAATTAAAGAATGGAGTTGATGCAGATAGAATTTTTGTAGAATTTAAAGAAATAAAAAAGATTTTTATACCAAGTTTCTCTGTTAAACTGATTATTGTATGTCCGGTGTCTTCAGTGAGATGGATAAAGCCATCCCGAAACAATAATTCCTGAATATCTTCAGAGGAAAGAAAGTTAAATACTGAGTCCAAAGAACTTAGATTCCACCGTTTCTTTAATTCAAAAAAATCACTTCTTCTTAGAGTCAAATCATATAAATCGTAACCTTTAGAAGGTGTTGTATATATGTCCCAGAGACGTTCATTGATATAATCTTCATGATTTCCAAATTTATTATCCATCCATGTAGTTAACTTAATTGTTCTTTCGATAACAATTAAATCTTCACGGACAATAGCAATTTCATTTTTTGCCGGTTGTTTTGCAAGTTTTAGGCGTATTAAAATATCTGAATTATTTGTACTGTAAAGTTGTTCGGTGTTGATTTTGAGGTATTTTTGAAAATAATCAATTACTTTTTGTTCTGTTTTTGTAGTATAGTTCTGACCACCATTTATAATGCTAGATAAATTATTGTAGTGGATCCCCATTTTTTCAGCAGCTTCTTTTATTGTGATATTATTGGATTTTAATAAATGAGATATGGTTTTTCCGTTTAGTTTTTGCATTGTGTAACTCCAAATAGAATGAACTCACACATTTATAATAATAATTTTGTGTGAGTTTGTCAAATTTAAAATTTCACAAAAATAATGTTACATAAAGAGATGAAAGTCCTTTCCACAGCACAATCTATTCTTTCTGCTCACTTGGGTCTTGCATTTTAATCAGTTTTGCCGGAACTCCGCCCACCACCGCGTAATAGGGAACATCTTTCGTTACCACCGCACCCCCAAGCTCAAGTAGAGCGAGTATTATTACAGGCTTTTTCATAGGCAAACCTTTTCCGCAAATTTCCGAATGTACTCGCAGATTTCCGCACAGCATGATTCGAGCGCGAAATGTCCGCTGTTCACAAAATGCACTTCTGCGTTCGGCACATCGCGGTTAAACGTCTCCGCGCCAGCAGTGATAAACGACGGGGCGTTTTTGCCCCAGACGGCAATCCGCTCCGCATCGAGCCGGTAGGTTGCCGCATTCGCGCGGACAAAGCGCACGGCAGCCTTTACGTCGGAAAGCGCGGCGGGGAAGACGGCTTCGCTCGACTTTCGGTAATCGACCGACACGACGGCGTAGCCGTGGGAAAGTGCGTACTGCGCGACCGGCTCCACGATTTTCA
>CAKZZR010000078.1 GCA_937885475.1 uncultured Treponema sp. | reverse complement strand
TTTATGCAGCTTCACATAAAATTGATTTCCTTGCCTGAAATCAGGTTTCGATAAAGTCGCGCAGACCGTTCGCACGGCGCGGATGCCGGAGCCGGCGGAGCGCCTTTGCCTCAATCTGGCGGATACGCTCGCGGGTTACATTGAAGTAAAGACCGACCTCCTCAAGCGTGAGTGAATAGCCGTCGTCCAAACCAAAGCGCATCTTAAGAACTTCCTGCTCACGCGGTGGCAGGGTTCCTAGCACGTGGCGAAGCTGTTCCTGAAGCAGTTTGTAGGAGGTCTGCGTTGCCGGATTCTCAACTTCCTTGTCCTCAATGAAGTCGCCCAGGGATGAATCCTCTTCCTCTCCAATAGGAGTCTCAAGGGAAATAGGCTCGCGGGCAACGTTCTTAACCTGCTTTACGCGGGCAAGCGGCCAGCCGAGCTGCTGTGCGATTTCCTCGTCGGTAGGTTCTCGGCCGAGCTTCTGCATGAGCTGGCGGCTTTCGCGCACAACCTTATTTATCTGCTCAATCATATGAACCGGAACGCGAATCGTACGCGCCTGATCCGAAATTGAGCGTGTGATTGCCTGCCTGATCCACCATGTGGCATAGGTTGAGAATTTAAAGCCCTTGCGGTATTCAAACTTCTCTACGGCCTTGATGAGACCGATGTTCCCTTCCTGGACCAAATCGAAGAACTGAAGGCCACGGTTCGTGTATTTTTTTGCGATGGATACAACAAGACGCAGGTTTGCGTTGATAAGGCGGTTCTTTGCCTTTTCCATCATGCGGGCGCCACGCTTTATTTCCTTTGCCTTCTCCTGAATCTCATCGATTGTGTTCTCAAACTCAAACTCAAGGCGGTTAAGCTTGCGGTCAATCTTCTGAATCTGCGTGTATATGTCGCGGATGTCATCGGTCGTCATGTTAAGCTCCGCCTCAATTTTTGCGGCTTCGGAGCGCATGGAGATACGGCGGCCGAGCATACGGAGCTCGCTTGCATTTGAGATGCGAAGCTCCTTCATCTTTTTTTCCTGCTTCTGACGGTATTCCTCGATTTTTTTTGTGGCATCAAGGAATTTTGCGGTGAATTTATCAAGCTCCTCGGTCTGAATGTCGATTTTTTGAAGCTGCGCTTGAATTTTCTGTCTGAGTTCAACAAGCTGCGGGTCTACAAAAATGCGGCTCACCTGATTCGTCTTGAAAATCTGATCCTTGAGAGACTTGTATGCCTTCATTTCCTGAAGCACAGGCTTTATGAATTCTCCGTAATATGTCTTGAGGCGACGCTTTTCTGCCATCTCTTCGTTGAGTTCCTTGCGGGCTTTGCCAGGCTCGTGCTGGTCAATGCGGGTGAACGCCTTTATCGCAATCTCAAAGAATTCTGGAATCATGATGCCGGAATTTATGACGACGCCCTTGATTATGTTGTTGCCGTCCTCCATTTCCTTGGAAAGCGTAACTTCCTGCTCCGCGGTCAGAAGGTTTTCCTTACCGATTTCTCTCAGGTACAGTCGGATTGGATCATCGACGCTGGAATCCTTGTCGCCGTTTACAAGACGATTTCGGTCAACGTCCGGCTCTATGTCATCGCCTACGCCTTCCTCTCCGTCCTCAAGCAGGGACTCGTCGGTAACATCGTCCTCGTCATCCTCAACCTCAACGTCATCTTCATCATCCTCAATTCCAGGCTCAATAATCTGGATGTTCTGTTTTGCAAGAAGCTGAAGAACCGTTTCCCATTCAGGGGAATTCACAAAATCCTGTCCTACAAGAATGGTCATCTCATCATAGGTGATGACTGACTTTCCTGCGGCATAGTCCAAAATTTTCTGAATAGAAGGATTAATTTCCTGATCCATTGATAATCACCTTACTTATTAAAACTCGTTTTTTAGTTTCTGATCCAAGTCCATTTTTTCAGAAAGCAGCCGTGCAAGCTCCTTTTCGTCGTCCTTCGTTATGGCGTTGAACTGCTTTATGCGGTCCATTATCCTGTCCCGCTGCTTCTCCAGAGCCTTTCTGTGAAGCCTCCGCACAGAATCCCGCACTGCCGCCTCAGTATTCTTACTGAATTCCCCGCCCGAAAGGGACGATGTTATCATGTTTGACAGCCGTTGGTCCGTGCATCTGGAAAGAATTGCCGACAAGGTCAACGAATCTTCCTTGAAACAGTCTTCCAAAATGGTGTAAAGCTGCTTGGCGTAAGAGTCATCAAAATCATCGGGAGTAAGTTCTGAACGAATAAGTGAATACTTATCTAGGTCGGCAATTATTGCCAGGATACAGCCCAACTCGGCGTTCCGCCGAATCGGTTCCTCTGTATTGCTTTTTTCCGGCTGCCGGATATTTAAACGTTGACGAGCTTGTTCGCGATTGTTGAAATCCCTCTTCACTGCCTCCGGCTTTAACTTGAATGCCTGACACAATTGGTCAAGGCAAGACTCTCGTAATATATCCGACTGAAGGGCATCCAGATAGGGAAAATAAGCCAGTGAAGCTCTGATTTTTCCTTCCGGAGTATCGATAGGATACTCTTTCCCTAGTTTAGATAATAAAAAGTCGCTGTCTAAGATAGCACCGTTCACCGCTTTTGTCAATATTTCCGTTCCGAAATTTACAAGAAGCTCCGCTGGATCCTTGCCGCCCTCTATGCGTATGACCTTTACCGTCAGGCTTGCCGCGCGCAGCATGAGAATCGCGCGCATCGTGGCCTTCTGCCCGGCTCCGTCGGCATCGAACGAAAGCAGGACTTCGTCTACGAACGGCTTGATTATCTTTATCTGGTCTTCCGTAAGCGAGGTTCCCAGCGGCGCGACCGCATATTCTATGCCGCACTGATGGTAGGCGATGCAGTCCATATAGCCTTCGCAGAAGATGACCTTCTTATTTTCTTTTATTGCCTTTTTTGCAAAATTGAACGCGTACAGGGTCTCTCCCTTTTTGTATTGGATGAGGTCTCCGGAGTTAAGGTATTTAGGACTGTCCGGATTGTTGTCCAGCTGGCGGCCGCCGAAGGCAACAATCTGCCCCTGCCGGTTGAATATGGGGAACATGAGTCGGTTTGAGAAGAACGCCACGTCCGGGTAGTTCTTGCTGAAAAGTCCTGATTTTTCAAGGAAGTCGCGGCTGAAATTCTTTTTAAGAAGGAAGCCCTTGAGCCATCGGCGGTCCTGCGGCGCATAGCCAAGCTTGAATTTCTTTATCGTTTCCGCTGTAAGTCCGCGGGAAAGGATGTATTTTAAGGCGCCCTTTCCTTGCTCCGTCTCCGTAAGAAGATAGTGGAACATGCTTCCCGTTCTGTCGTAAAGTTCTATATATTGCTCTATCTGCTTGATTTTTGGGTCAAAGTCTGGCCGAACGCCGTTTCCGGTGTACTTTACTTCGATTCCCGTTTTTTTTGCCAGCAGGATTACCGCGTCCGAGAACGAAAGTTTTTCCTGCTCCATGACGAATTTTATGACGTTGCCGCCCGCGCCACAGCCAAAGCAGTGGTAGAACTTTTTGTCCGGATCCACGTGGAAGGATGCTGTTTTTTCACCGTGAAATGGGCAGCAGCCCCACCAGTCGTTGCCGCGGGAGTCAAGCTTTGTGTATTCGCTTATTATGCTTACGATGTCCGCGGTGTTGTTCACCGCATCAATCGTTTCCTGTGAAATCAGATTAGCCACTATTTCCAGCTTTTTTTTGTATTTGAGATATATCCCTCACTTATATGAGTGGAAAAATCCTTTGTGAACACGTGCCGTCCGTTTTCTGCGTCAACAAGGCGGAAGAAGTAATAGTTCGTTACTGCCGGATTCCGGGCCGCGTCAAGAGCTGTTGTCCCTGGGTTTGAGATTGGCCCCGGCGGAAGCCCTGCCCACTTGTACGTGTTGTAGGGGCTGTCAATCGCAAGGTCTGCATAGGTTATGACATCCGGGTGCGGCTTTCCCTGTATTTCGGTCAGAATGTATTCAATCGTCGCGCAGGAATACAGGCCGATGTTCTTTTTGAGGCGGTTCGTGAACACGCTTGCAATGTACGGAGCCTCGTCTTTTACGCGGTATTCGCGCTCTATTATGGAAGCGAGCGTTACGGTTCTCACCAGCTCTTCTGAAGAAAGCGTGGAAAAATTTGGAATCGCCTTGATTTTTTCAAAGAAGTTATCTGCCATGACGCGAACGATTTTTTCGCCGCTCATGGATGGGTTCAGAAAATATGTATCTGGAAAAAGAAAGCCCTCAAAGCTTTCTGCCGGAAGCTTGTATTCCGCGAGCAACGTCTTGCTGCGTGCCGCCTGCATGAATTCCTCTGTTGGGCATACGCCGTGTTCCGCAAGCCGCTCCGCGATTTTTGAGAGCGTAAGCCCTTCGGGAATGGAAATGCGTATGTATTCCTGGTGTCCGGAAGAAAGAATGTCAAGGATTTCTGCAAGGCTCATGGACGGAGAAAGCGGATATACGCCGCTCTTGAGAGAGAACGGCTGCGCATTCCGCGCGATAATGCCAGAAACCAGCGGAAATCGCGCGCATAAATAGAAGAGCCGTTCGTTTTTTATGAGCCGCTGTGCCTTGAGCTTTTGCGCGACCGCATGTACTGACGTGCCGAACGGAACCTCAAAGCGCACTGACTCCGCGCCATCGCTTTTTGTTACAGGCTGCGTTTGGTTTATGCAATACAGTATGATTCCGGCGATGACGGTGACCGGAACGAGCGGTAGGATGATTTTCAGGAAAGAGTGTTTGTGCGGTTTCAAGCGAGCCTCCAGATGGAAAACATCGTAAACAAAAAAAAGGACTTAGGAATGAACCCAAGTCCTTTTTTGGGAAGTCAGGGAATCGAACCCCATCCGTCTAAGACAAGAGATTTACAGTCTCCCGCAGTCCCACTGTGCCAACTTCCCGATGTAGAGCTGCCTGTAGGATTTGGACCCACGACCCCGAGATTACAAATCACGTGCTCTACCAGCTGAGCTAAGGCAGCAATCTTACTTCGTTTTGTGAACGTGTTGATACTATATAGGGAATGGAAACAAAGGTCAATACCAGATTTATAATTTTTTGAAAAATTTTAGATAATTCTGCTCGATGACGTAATCCCATGAATAGATTTTATGTATGTAGTTCGCCGTCCAGACAATCATGTCCTTGAGCTTGTTCTTGTTTGAAAAAAGGCGCATCGCGCGGTCTATGGAGCGCTCAAGGCTTTCCGGCGTGTTGTGCATGTAAAGGAAACCTGATTTTGCGTCCAGAATTTTTTTGAGTCCTCCTGTTGAGTGCGCTATTGGAATCGTGCCAAAAATCTGCGCGATGAAGTCCTCGAGGCAGCACGGCTCAAAGAAGCTGGGAAGCACGGCAAAATCCGCAGCTGCCGCCACAAGGTGGGAAAGCGGATTGTTGTATCCGTTAAAAAAGACGACCTTGCCGTCAAAGCGTTCGGTGATGTGCTTGATTTTGTTTTCTATGTCCGGGTCGCCCTGTCCGGCGATAAAAAAGCGCGCATCGGGATATTTGCTGATAATGGGACCAATTGCCTCAAGCAGGAGCGTTATTCCCTTCTGCCATACGATTCTGCCGTGGTACATGAAAAAGACCGCCTGCTTTTGGTTCCTCGGAACGTCTATCCAGCCGTAGCGCTGCACGTTTTCTGTGTACGCTCTGGCGGAAGAGAACGTTGCCCTGGATTTTCTGCATAATTTAAGGAAAAATCTTCTGTTCCGCTTCTTTCCGGAAAGCCTACCTATCCTTGGTTTGTACGCGAACGGCAGCATGGACACTGATTTTTGCTCCGGGCGGTACAGCCGGTAGTCTATGCCGTTCGTGATTCCCGTGATGTGGATGTTTTTTTCGTGGAACAGGAGCGAAAGTCCGTCCGTGTTCTTTGAGTTGTCGGGATTCATCAGCTCTTCGGCGTAGTACGTTGAGACCGTGGTAATCCGTGCGAAGATTGCCGCAAGCAAAAACGGTTCCACGCGGAAGTTGTTCAGCGCTTGATTCAGGATGGAATAGTCAAGCCCGGTGTAGTACAGCGCCTGATCGAGGTTCTGAAAAAAATGATGGTAAGCCGGTCCTGCGTTGTGTATGGTAACGACATATTTTGTTTCCTTGAAAAAATCCTTCCGCAGCTTCTGTGCATAGCACGGAATGATTGCCGTTGACGCGTCCTGACAGTGAATGACGTCGGGAATTTCCGGGGCGGTGATGAAGCGGGCGTACTCGCAGACTGCCTTTGAGAAGAGCGCGTCCAAAAAAAGGCTGTCGTCATGCCCGGTTCCGCGCACGTGGTTCGGATTCTCCTTCTGGTCCTCCTCTGTGTACACGTACACTGCTCGTTTGTTTTGAAAGGACGGATGGTGTACAAAGACTACGCGTACAGCCGTGCCAGAAAGGAGCGCCGTAGAATAGGAAATTTTCTCGTCCTTTTCTCCGATTGGAATTGAGACGTCCTGAACGGCGTTTTTTTGGAGCTTTTCTACCGCGGAAAACGAAGTGCAGCCGAACACCGGAATAAAGAGCGTTACGTCGTTTCCGGCGCGGGCAAAGCCTGTTGCAAGAGAATATGACACGTCTTTTACGCCGCCGGCTTCTGCAATGCCGGCGCATTCCATGGTTGCAAGCCAGATTTTCATTTTTCTGCGATGTCGTCCTTAAAGTCCGGGCGGAGCTGAGAAGCGCCCTTAAGGTACACGTTCTTAGGCTGTGCGCCCTCTTCCATATATGCGGTAATCAGAATGCGGATGACTTTGGCTAGCCCGCCCTTTATGAACGCTTCCTGCGCGCAGAACAGCGGAATGCGCGATACATCCATGCCCTTGTATGCGCGGCGGAGTGCGGCGCAAGGATTCATCTCGTCAAGGTCGTTGGTGAGCGTGAATTGAACGGAAACGAAGTCCTCCGGCTTCAACGAGTTGAGCGCGAAGAGCTTTTCGCACAGTTCGACGGTGCTTTCTGTTATAGAGTCCTTTGTGTTTTCTGCTGTTACCGCGCCGCGGATTCCGTACAAGCGTTTCATGTTGTTTTCCTTACATTTATAATTTGAGCGTCCGGCGCTTTTATGAAAAGAGCGCGCGGAGCTTGTTGAGCAGCTTTATGTCCTCTTCCGTAATCTCTGTTTTTTCCGGAGTGGCTGCGCTTTGGCTTTCTTCTGAAGCGTGCGTTCCGGTTCCTGCTTCTGCTTTAGGAGCGTCCGTTGTGCGTGCGTCGTCATCTGGGCGTGCGGTGCTGCGGAGTTCTGCACGCTCCTCGCGCTCGTCCAAATTGTAGAGGTATTTTTCGCGTGTCTTTTGGTACAGGCTGTAGTCAGGGAATTTTGCGCCGTGAATGACGATGCTCTTCAGCGTTACGGCAGTCTCTGTGTCCGCAAGGGAAAGAAGTTTTTCCGTGGTGAATGTCTCTGGCATCATTAGCGGATTTTTTTCAGACAGCGAGAGGATTGATGCGGTGATAAGGCGCGCGACCGATTCCGCCTCGTGTTCAACGTAGGTGTCGAGCGAGGTCTGGTCAAAAATCTCGCCTGCGGCGAACAGTTCCGTGATTTTTTCTTCTGAAATGGAGGCGGTCATTGAAAAATCGAAGGAATATGAGAAGTCTGCGCGTCCGTCGTTCAGCGTGCTGTAGACTTCCCCGCTGGGAAGCGTTCCCGTGATTTTTTTTGAAAGCTGATAGTTCTTGAGCCGGAACGTGTGCAGCTCCGCGTTTGTGGGGATAAGGAATTCCCAGTGCCAGGAGAACTCGCCCGGAAGTACCAGCTCTTTTTTTATGCCGCCGGTCTTTGAGCGGATAATGCCGAAGCCGTCTGACGGAACCTTGAATTGTGTCCAGCCGATAAAGAAGAGCGCGCCCGCAAATACGAGCAGGATTATAAGACACACGAGAAGATTTGTAAGAACCTTTTTCATGCAAGCCCCTTGACCGAAAAAAATAACGTTTTTAGTATAACAATGGTTTATGAGAACTGCAAGGCAAGGAAAAAATAAAAAAAAGCCCAAACCTCTCCTTTTTCGTCTGACGCGCCGGACGGTCCTGCTGCTTTTTTTGTTTGATGCCGCGATGGTTTTGTACTATACAGTAGGCAATTATCAGAATTTTCTTGATTCCACGCAACTGATACTGATTCGGACGGCGGTCGTTTCCTCTACGGCGCTCATGTTCATAAGTCTTGCGGGTGCGCTGGAAGCCTTTGTACTTGGAATTCTTAGAAAAGGAGTGAGGTTGTATTATTTTGTGCACTTCGTGGTCATGGCGCTGCTCTCTATTTCTGCCCTTGTGGTTCAGATTGTGTTCAAATCGATAGACATTCTTTCAGAAGGACTGTAGACGTGCGTTTTTTTTAGGTTACGACGGCGCTATGCGGTGCTATGACGATAAAATCTGCGCCTTCCGCCGTAAGACGAACCGGGAGTCTGTTCTTTGCGCTTTCTTCGGAAATCCTGTTGCTCAGGCTGGGCATTCCGCTTTTTCTGAAGAGCTGGCCTTCCCATTCAAGCCCTTCTGAACGTATCTGTCCCTTGTCGTACTGACGCGTGGTGCGCGCGATGGAAATCACATCCGTCTTTTTTAGACCGTTAACTTCAAGAGTCCGTTTTTCGGCAAGAAAATACAGCGCCTGTTCCTGACACAGCCAAACGTCTGGGTGATGCAGTGCAGAAAATGAGTCGAATATGCTAAGAAAGTGGTCTGCCCTGCCGCCGTCTCCGCCCACCAGCGTTATGAACGGCTCTGCGTTCCGCGAGTCTGCAATCTCATGCGCCTTTTCTATGGCAAGCTCCGTGTCCGTGTAGTCCTTGTCCTTGGGAAATGGAACTTTTATGTCGTCTCCGAACAGCTCAAGAAGCGCCGGAGATGAGATGCTGTCAAAATCTCCCAGAATGACGCAAGGGTTGAGTTTGTATGCAAGGCATGCCTCAAGCCCGGAGTCCGCGGCAATAACGTAGTCCGGCTGTGGG
>CAKZZR010000077.1 GCA_937885475.1 uncultured Treponema sp. | reverse complement strand
TCCCTACACGACGCTCTTCCGATCTTTTTCTTTGGAAAAAGCCTTCTAGAAGGAATGCAGTCTGTTTTTGAAAAGTTCAGCTACGACGTTTCTTCTTTTACACCAATAAAGGGCTATATCGCAGTTATTGCCTGCATGATGGCCACAAATGGAATTTGGGAAGTGATAGGGGCAGTGGTCATCTGTGCAGCTGTCCTTGCTTCCGTATTTGCAGTTACTAGCAGGAAGTCAAGGCTCAGGCGGGAAAATGAGGAGTAAGTAGCCCCTATCTTTATCGCTGCAGGGAAGTTGTCGTATTGTTCTTTTTGCCAGTTTCCGTAAAGGACTGGCAGGCATCGTGTAAGGCTATTATGGCTGAATGAACAAAGTCTTTTTCTTCCTGACTTAAATCCCCTTCGTCTGCAAAGCCCTTGTTCAAATAAACAGTGGAGGGGCTTGTGCAAAGGTCTACAACTGCGTATTCCCTACCAGCAACAAGTACTTGCAGCCCTGCAGGGTAGTCAGATTGCAGGGTGTATGAAACCTTGCCCTTATCAAATTTGCTTACCTTAACTATTTGTAATTCATTAGAAAGTTCTTTTCCTGAATAAGAAAGCATAACCCCTTCAAATGAAAAGGGGATTTTTTCCTTTGATTTTCCAGTGATAATATAGTAATTTGCAGAGTCCTCTTTTACCAGGGCAACAGGAAAGAGCCTGCGGCTATCCCGTATGTATGTTCCGGCAAAGGCTTGACCGTTGCTAGTTTGCTCTAAGCCCAAGCTTTGCCACTTTTTTGAAGTTGGTGTCATGGACTGTGCAACAAGACTTGCGTTCCACCAAGAAGAATCGTGGTGTTCGTTACCAAAGAGATTTTGTGTATACCTTAGGATTTCTTTTTTATACTTTGCGGAGGAATCCAGCTGGACCTTTGCGGATGCACAAGAAGAAATAAAAACTGCGGTAAGCAGTGCGGGTAAAATAAATGATATTTTTTTTATGCTCATAGGCTAATGGTAGCACTAAAGGGGGGAAAGAACAAGGGGCAACCTGACGGTTGCCCACAACAGTTTAAATGCTAAGCGTTTAATCTCTTTTCAAGGTCATGTCGTAGCCCTCGGCTACTTACAAGTTTCCTTGCGGAAACTTGCGACATTTGAATACTAAGCATTCAATCTCTTTTCAAGGTCATCAAGACATTCGCTGAGTTCCTTGGGGAGGTGCTTGCCGAATTTTGGATAATGGTTCTCGCGGATATCCTTGATTTCCTTCTTCCAACCTTCAACATCAACCTTAAGGATTTCTGGCAATGTCTCTTTGTAGTAGTCTGCAAGACCGTCAGTGTTGATTGCACCGTCTTTTGGCATAAAGCCGATTGGTGTGTCAACAGCATTGTCTTTTCCGTCACAGCGGTCAAAGATCCATGCAAGTACACGGCTGTTGTCGCCGTAACCTGGCCACATAAAGCCACCTGGCAACTTGCTGTTGTTTTCGTCCTTGCGGAACCAGTTAACGTAGAAAATCTTTGGAAGAAGATCTTTGTCCTTTGCAGCGTTGCCAACGTCAATCCAGTGCTGGAAGTAGTCGCCCATGTTGTATCCACAGAATGGGAGGATAGCGAATGGGTCGCGGCGAATCTTACCAACTTCTGCAGCGTTGATTGTAGAAGCGGCTGTGATTTCTGAACCTACGATAGATCCAAGGAATACACCGTGGTTCCAAGAGCGAGCCTGGTGTACAAGAGGGATAGTTGATGGTCGGCGTCCACCAAAGAGGATAGCAGAAATTGGTACACCTTCTGGGCTTTCCCAGTCAGATGCGATACATGGACACTGCTTAGCAGGAGCTGTAAAGCGTGCATTTGGGTGAGCCATTTCTTCGCCCTTAGGAGCCTTGTCCTTAGGGAATGCTGGGCGAGTCTGTCCCTTCCAGTCAACGAGGTTACCCTTAGCTGGGTATCCGATTCCTTCCCACCAAACGTCGCCGTCTTCTGTAAGGGCACAGTTTGTGTAGATTGTGTTCTTTTCTGCAGAGATAAGAGCGTTCTTGTTGCTTTCTGCAGATGTTCCTGGAGCAACTCCGAAGAATCCTGCTTCTGGGTTGATAGCGTAGAGGCGTCCGTCTTTTCCGAACTTCATCCAAGCGATATCATCGCCGACTGTCTCAACCTTCCATCCAGGTATTGTAGGAATGAGCATAGCGAGGTTTGTCTTTCCACAAGCTGAAGGGAAAGCACCTGTAACGTATTTAACTTCACCCTTAGGATTTGTAAGCTTGAGGATAAGCATGTGCTCAGCAAGCCAGCCTTCTTCGCGTGCGATAACTGTTGCGATGCGGAGAGCGAAACATTTTTTTCCGAGAAGAGCGTTTCCGCCGTATCCAGAACCATAGCTCCAAACAAGGTGTTCTTCTGGGAACTGGCTGATGTATTTGTGCTCAACATCTGCGCAAGGCCATACGCCGTTGTCTTTTTCGCCGTTGTTGAGTGGTTTACCAACTGAGTGGAGACATGGAACGAAGTTGTCATCAAGGTACTGCCAAACTTTTTCGCCGGCACGAGTCATGATGTCCATGTTCAATACAACGTATTCAGAGTCCGTAAGCTCAACACCGTATTTTGCGATAGGGGATCCGAGAGGTCCCATGCAGAAAGGAATTACATACATTGTGCGTCCGTGCATACAACCTGTGTACAAACCTTTCATTGTTGCCTTGAGTTCTTTTGGGTCAATCCAGTGGTTTGTAGGACCAGCATCTTCTTCCTTTACAGAAGAGATGAATGTGCGTGATTCAACGCGAGCTACGTCACTTGGAAGTGAGCGGAAAAGGAAGCAGTTTTCCTTTTTCTTGAGTGGGGTAGCAAGACCTGCATCAACACATTTCTGCATCAAGCGGTCGTATTCAGCTGTGCTGCCGTCGCAAACAACAACGTTGTCCGGTTCACACATCTTTACACATTCTTCAATCCATGCCTTGATTTTGGCATTTTTGATTTCGTTTACTGTCATTAGTAACTCCTATATATTCTGTGTCGGGATTGCGGCTAACTGCCACGTAGCCCCGAAATTTCCAAATTACCATTATTTTACACTGTTTTTGTTTTATATTCAATAATTCAAAACTTCACGTTAAAAAAATACACAGACTGAACATATTAAAATTTGACAAATACATGGGGGGGGGGTAATATGGAGCATGTTGTTTTTGGTTTCTATAAAAATCCTCTGTTTGGACTTGTAAACCTGAAAATAGCAAATTGAATAGCCCATAAGGGGAAAGGAGTTGTGTTATGAAAAAAATTGGGAAAGTGATGGCAACACTTCTGGCATTGGCAGGTGTCGTATCATTCATGTCTTGTGCGTCTGACGGTGGCGGCAGCGGTTCTGCTGTAACAGAGTACAGCGGTAGCTTTTCAGTCGGTGGAAAGGATTTTTCTTCGCTCAATATAAAGAGCGATGGAACCTATACTATGATTGGCGAGGATGGGAACGACAGCGGAACATGGACGTTGACCAATGATGATTCCCAGAGGGCTTCTGCTGCAAGTGAAGGTACGTATGAGTTTACCAGCTCAAAGCTTGGCGGCTCGTTTACGGTTGAGGTGACGCAGACTTCGATAAGTCTTTCCGCAGGTACTATAGAAGCAAAGGGTTCGGGCGTCATCTCTAACAGCTCGGACGCAATCACGGCAAAACTTCCGGCTTCTGTGGGGACAAACGAGCTGACGGGGAAAAAATTTGTAAGAGAGGAAACAAAAAAACGCTCGCATTACACTTCATATGAAAAAGAAACTCTTGCGTTCAATTCTAATGGCACGGCGCAGGTTACGGACTATTATAAATATGAGCCGACCGAAGAGGCTATAGCAGAAGGTGACAGGGCTGAGGTACTGAACGGTTTCATAGATTTCAATTATTCATGGAATGCAAACGACAAATTGCTTTATATGGCATATGTTTCTCTGTACGCAGAATCAACGAACAAAAAGATTTCTATTGCTGACTATGTAAAGAATCTGTCCGAGGTGGAAGCCGCGGAAACAATCAAGCATTTCCTTACTCCAGAAGTCTACCGATATGAAATAGATGAAGAAGGAAAAATGCTTTTTTATGAGTATTGGACCGGCAACATTGAAACCTGCGCTGTTGATTTTGAATATGACGACTACAGCTCGGATTTAGAAATAGAAATTGAGAATGCTCGGTTAAAAATCGAATATGATGCGGACGAGTATGCAGAGCGCGTGGCATATATCGGCGTTCCGATTTTTGATGCAAAAACGAACAGTTTTACAGCTGTCATGTACAAGAGGACGCTGAGGGAATGCACCAAAGAAGAAATAGAAAGCGATATGTGGAATCATTACTCGTCTTCCCAAGGATATTGGATTGATGTATACAGCAATACACCTGTAGGAACGGTAAGGGCAGCATATTCATTCCCGACGGAACCAACATGGAATAATTCTCAGAATGTAGAAGGTACGTTGACCTTTACCAGCATTCCTTCTGCAATTACCCGCGATATTTCATCTGTTTCTGAAAATTATGACTATACTGTAAGTGCTTATGTCGGTCACTGTAAGGGACCGTATGAGATTCAATGAACGAACCCCGCCGCAAGCAGCGGGGTATCGTTCGTTCTCATAAGGTATTGCAGTCGGCTCTAATACCCTTTATACGACGCAAGCGTCGGGGTATTAGACCCTCCGCACGAATAAACAGAAGGTGTCCCGCATTTTCTGATTCTATCTAAAAAAACGGCGATTGCTTTGTCTGCTGGACAAAACAATCGCCGTTTGCATTAAGTGCAGGTAGTTGAACTTGTCGAACTGCTGGCAGTGTATATTGAAATCTTACTATTCTGTTGCAGTGAATTTAGCCACAAGTGCGTCCAAGTCTTCTTTTGAAACTTTAAGCTGGTCGTTGGTTGTGTAGTAAGTGTACATAGCTTCCTTCAGCTGAGCACCATTGTAGTTTGCGATGTCTGCAATCTTGAACTGCTTTTCAAATACCTGCTTCAAAAGACGCTGGTCGCGGTATTCGCCAAGGTAGGTTTTATTTGAAAGCTGGTAGTCTTCTGCAATTTCCTTCCAAGAAGCACCGCAAAGACCAGAGATAACGGCGCAGTAGTAGCCTGTGCGGTCGTTACCAAGACGGCAGTGGATGTCATACGGAGCAGGGTGGGCTTCCTTTACAAAGTCGATGATGCACTGAAGGGCATCGTTCAGGTATTTTTCGTTGTAAGAAGACTGATAGATGTACTTGTACGCCATAACTTCTTCTTCGCCTTTCTCATTTGTGAAGGTCATGTGAAGAACGTTTTTTGCGTCAAGCAAGCCCTTATAATATGTTGGAATTTCTTCCTGATATGTTCCGTCTGACTGAGGATTGTCGATACTGTCTGTACCCAGTGCATACTCAAGAAGGTTGTTTGTTTCATCCTCGCTCAAGCAGATGTCTGTTTTAATGCCATATTTTTCATAAAGACCGATGATTTTTTCTTCTCGTGTAGGTTCTGTTGCACGCACGAATGTTCCTTTTGAGTTATCTGTGGTCTTGAATGCATCCGCTTTATGAGTCTTAACCTTGTATGGATGCCAAGAGCGGTAAACGTTCGTTGTTCCGGGAACCTTGCGGAAGTTTGCAAAAAGCTCGACTTCTTTTTCGTCCGTCAGATTCCAATCAGAAAGTGCTTTCCAGGTTCCTGCAACTTTGCTGCATTCTTTTATGTCTGCAATGTCTTCTCCTTCATAGATGATGATAAGGTTGTTGTCCGAGGTGTGGAAGCAGTATGGCTCTGGAATAAAATCCTTGTCATAGGCGTTAAGATAACCGTTGTCAGTTCCATCTGTATTGAATTTGTATTCAGGATGTCCGCTGTTTCCGAGGGCTATAAGGCTTGAGTACGGAACTGTAACGGAATAGAATTTTTCGCTTTCGTCCTTTGTCAGCTTGAAGTTGGCATCGTCCTTCCAGGAATTGAAGGAGCCTCGGACATACGGTTTTGAAGGCTCTTCCGTGATTTCCCAAAGTTCAGAGTCCAGCAGGAATGTTATAGTCTTGTTCGTCCTGTTGTCAGAATAGCATTTTTTGAATTCATCGACGGTGTACTTTGAACCGTATTTGTACTCAATCGATTTGTCGTCATCATCGCTGGAACAAGAAACTAATCCTGCTAATACCCCCCCCCAGCATAGTAATAGGGTAAGGGTCATCGCAAAAATGCGCCGTTTGTTTGTAAGTCTTTTTTCCATAGATTGCTCCTTATGGTTTGGGTTTATAAAAACTTGTATCCGATTATAAACCCGGTGTATGCATAAGGCAAACAAAATGTACGCTTATTTGTTGAAAATCACTGGGCTGACAGATATACTTTATGTATGCAGATGACTTTATTAGGAACGGGAACCAGCCACGGAATTCCGTGCATTGCGTGCAAGTGCCGCGTGTGCACCTCCAGCGACGAGCATGACAAGCGCCTGCGGTGCAGCGCCTATGTGAGCGATACGGCGGCTGACGGAAAGGAAACTCATATTCTTGTGGACGTGGGACCGGAATTCAGGATTCAGTGCATAAAATTTGACATTTGCGCCGTTGATGCCGTGCTTTTGACCCACAGCCACGCAGACCATCTGCATGGGCTTGACGACATACGCGTGTTCAGCCACACGATTGGAAGCGACCGCATTGAGGAATGGAAGAAGAGCAATCCCGAGAACGCAGGGCTTGACCCGCGCTTTTTGGCGAACGCCCTTGCTGGAAAGGGCTTGAACCTGTATGCGAACCGCCAGACTATAGAAGACGTAAGGAACCGGTTTGACTATGTGTTCAAGGAAACTCAGATTGGAGGCGGAAAGCCAAAGCTGAACCTTGTTGATTCTTCCTTTCTTTTGCATGAACGCCCGGAGGAATTCGGACGCGTGCGCGTAACTCCTGTTCCCATGAAGCACGGCGAGCTTGACACCACGGGCTGGCTTTTTTCTGTGGCAGGCACGGACGGAACGGTGCATTCCATTGCGTATCTTACGGATTGCAGCTTTATCCCGGAAAGCAGCATAGATTTATTGAAGGAAAATGGCGGAATCATTGAGCATTGCGTTATAGACGGACTTAGGGAAAAGCCTCATTCCACGCATTTTGGGTTCAGGCAGGCAATGGACGTTGCCGAGCGCATTCGCCCGCGCCATACGTGGTTCACGCACATATGCCACCTTATGAGCCACGAAGAAATAAAAGCGTATGCCATGCGGCAGCTTGCAGATTATCCTGCGCTCACTGGCATCGTGCGGGAAGGTGGCTCTGTCGGTCCTGCATATGACGGGCTTGTTCTGAGCGCGGGCGAGTAAAAAAAAGCGTGCCGGCGTTGAGCTCGGCACGTTTTTAAGAGGGGTAGGACGCAACGAAGTGCGTCCGTAGGGCAGGCGCCCTCCTGATGTTTTAAAAACAAAAAAACCGCCTCACAAGGAAGCGGCTTTGAGTGCTGCGGACAAGTTATTTTGTCTCTTCTGCTACCGTTTTTGGAACGCGAACTTTTTTTACGATGAAGTCACTTTTGAAGCAGCGTGTGCATACTTTAAGAGTTCTGATTTCTCCGTTGCCAAGATCAGTTTTTACAGTCATCAGATTAGGACGCCATGTGCGCTTTGTGTGGTTGAAAGACTTAGAAACTTTGTTTCCGTACTGAACGCCTTTGCCGCAAATATCACAACTTCTAGACATATCTATACCTACCTTAATTGTTTTCTGAATTAGTTCTAACACTATAAAGAAAGATGTGATTTTAGTCAAGAAGTGAATTGGCTTTCTATGTCCTTTATCTGGTCGCGGAGTGCGGCGGCCTGCTCGTATTCAAGTCGCTCGGCGCAGTCTTCCATTTCCTGCATGAGGGCTTTAAGAAGCTTGTCGCGCTGCTTTTTGTTAAACAGGTTGGCGCTTTTTTTGAGTGTTTCCACGGTAATCTTTGCGTTCTCCTCGGCTTCTTCCTTCTGATGCTCAAGGATGTCCTGAATCTGCTTTTTGACGGTCTGCGGCGTGATTCCGTGCTCCTTGTTGTATGCTTCCTGAACGGCGCGGCGGTGCTTTGTCTCGTCAATGGCTTCCTTCATGGCATCGCTCATGCGGTCGGCGTACATGACGACCATTCCTTCCGCATTGCGGGCGGCGCGACCTATAATCTGAATGAGTGAAGTTGTTGAGCGCAAAAATCCAATCTTGTCTGCATCCAGGAGGGCGATGAACGAAACTTCCGGCAGGTCGATTCCTTCGCGCAGGAGGTTGATTCCAATCAGCACGTCGATTTCGCCGGTGCGCAGGGCTTTTAGGATTTCCACGCGCTCGAAGGTGTCTATTTCTGAGTGGATGTATTTTACCTTTAGGTCAAGGTCCATGAGGTATGCGGTAAGGTCTTCCGCCATCTTTTTTGTGAGGGTAAGGACAAGGCTCCGCTCGTGCTTTTCAATCCTGGTCTTTATTTCCTTGTAGATGTCTTCCATTTGACCTTCGCTTGGGCGGACTTCTATGATTGGGTCAAGGAGTCCCGTAGGACGGATGAGCTGCTCGACTACCTGCGTTGACTGCTTGATTTCTTCCTTGCGTGGCGTGGCGGTAACGTATATCACCTGGTTCATCATTTTTGTGAACTCGTCGATTTTGAGCGGGCGGTTGTCAAGCGCGCTTGGCAGGCGGAACCCAAAGTCAACCAGATTCTGCTTGCGGCTGCGGTCGCCCTCGTACATGGCGCCAATCTGCGGAACGGAGACGTGCGCCTCATCTATCATGCACAGAAAATCCGAAGGAAAATAGTGAAGGAGCGTTGCCGGCGGTTCCCCGGGCGCTCGTCCTGCGATTGGGGCAGAATAGTTTTCGATTCCTGAGCAGTAGCCCATCTCCTTCATCATCTCGATATCGTATGTCACGCGGGTTTTTAGGCGTTCTGCCTCCAGAATTTTGTGCTGGCCGTTCAGGACTTCAAGGCGTTCTTCAAGCTCCTTTTGGATGCGTTCCGTTGCGGTGGTAAGCTGGTCCTGGGGAATTACGAAGTTTTTTGCCGGGTAAATCGTGGTTTCGTCAAGCTCCTCGGTGATTTTGCCGCTTATGGCGTTAAACCTGCGGATTCTTACGACCTCGTCCCATTCAAGCTCAATTCTGTATGCCTCGTCAAATTCCATGTACGGCGGGTAGATTTCTATTACGTCGCCTTTTATGCGGAACGTTCCGCGCTCAAGCACCATGTCGTTCCGGGAATATTGGACGTGCGTGAGCTCAAGCGCAAGCTTATGAGTGTCAAGCTCAGTGCCCTTTTCTATGTGAATCCGCATGGACTTGTACAGCTCAGGCATGCCAAGACCGTAAATGCAAGAAACGGTGGCGATTACTATTACGTCACGCCGCTCCATTAGGCTGTAGGTTGCCGCCATCTTCATCTGGTCTATTTCCTTGTTGATTGCGGCATCTTTTTCTATATAAAGGTCACGAGCCGGAACATAGGCTTCTGGCTGGTAGTAGTCGTAGTATGAGACGAAGTATTCCACCGCATTGTTCGGAAAGAACGACTTGAATTCGCGGTAAAGCTGTGCTGAGAGTGTCTTGTTGTGGCTTATGATGAGGGTAGGGCGCTGAATTTTTTCGATTATCTTTGCCATGGTGAACGTTTTTCCGCTTCCGGTAACGCCCTTGAGAGTCTGATATTTGTCGCCACGCAAAAAGCCTTCCGCAAGCTTTTCTATTGCCTGTCCCTGGTCGCCCGACGGCTGGAACGGTGAAACTACTTCAAATTTGCGCATGAGCTAAGTGTAGCACGAAAAGCGGTAAGGGAACAGAGCCGAGGAATGCAATGCAGGGCAAGTGCATTAGAAGTGCATTATAAAGAAAAATGACAAAAAAAATAGCTTCCAGTC
>CAKZZR010000076.1 GCA_937885475.1 uncultured Treponema sp. | reverse complement strand
TATGGCAGAAGAAGCAGAGAAAAAGCCCGGATTTGTATTGAATAAGAAAAAAGCGGAAGCTCCGGCGGCACAGCAGCCGCAGGAGAAGAAGCGGGTTGTGGTTGTACGGAAAAAGAACCCTGCCCAGGATGCAAAACCATCTCAGGAAAACGCTTCCGGCGCACGGGACAACAAAGTGCGCCCGGTGGTTAAGCACCCTGCGACGCATCCGGCGGCAAAACCGCAGTCTGCTTCAACTGCACCGTCTGCTGAACGTCCTCAGAATACAAATGCACCGGCAGCACAGAATAAGCCCCGTCAGACGACTTTTGAGCTGAACAGTGCCCGCCCCAATGTCAAGGCCGGAAATCTTTCCGGTGGTTCCCGCTACGGGAACCGCTCCGGTGGCTACGGCAACGGCGGCTATAACCGCGGCGGCTACAACGGAGGCTCAGGCTATCAGGGTAACCGTCAAGGCGGCTACCAGAACCGCGAGGGCGGCGGATTTACCGGCGCTCAGGCGCGTCAGGGCTACCAGAACCGCGAGCGCGACGGCAACCGTCAGGGTGGCTTCAATAATGGCGGCTTTAACCGCAACGGACAGGGTGGCTATCAGGGCAACCGTCAGGGCGGCTTCAATCAGAACCGTCCGAACAATGGTCCGCGCTTTGGTGGCGGACAGGGCGGCGGCTTCCGTGCAGGTGGCGGCTCAGGTGCCGTTCCTCCGATGATGCAGAACCGCACGCCGGCTAAAAAAGCTTTCAAGGGCAAAAAACAGGTATACAATCGCAAGGACGAGGAGCAGTACGACGACAACCTCTTTGAGAACAAGAAGAAGGTTGAGACTCCGGCTTCTGTCGTTCCAAAGTCAATCGAGATTATGGAGACCGTTTCTGTTTCAGACCTTGCGCGCAAGATGAACCTTAAGGCAAGCGAGGTAATCGGAAAGCTGATGGGAATGGGCATGATGGTAACGATTACTCAGTCCATCGATTCCGACACGGCAACACTGCTTGCGGCAGAATATGGCTGCGAGGTTAAGCTGGTAAGCCTGTACGACGAAACGGTTATTGAAGGCGACGCGGACATTGCCGAAAACATGTTCCCACGCCCACCGATTGTTACGGTCATGGGACACGTTGACCACGGTAAGACAAAGACGTTGGATGCTATCCGCAACGCTCATGTTGCAGAAGGCGAGGCGGGCGGAATCACCCAGTCAATCGGTGCGTATTCCGTTTCTACAGAAAAAGGAAAGATTACGTTCCTTGATACCCCGGGACACGAGGCATTTACGATGATGCGCGCCCGCGGTGCTCAGGTTACGGATATCGTCGTTCTTGTTGTTGCCGCTGATGACGGCGTTATGCCGCAGACGTTGGAGGCCATTGCGCACGCAAAGGATGCCAAGGTTCCTATTATCGTTGCGGTGAACAAGATTGATAAGCCGGAGGCAAATCCGGATTTGGTAAAGACTCAGTTGAGCGAGAAGGGGCTTACTCCGGAGGAATGGGGCGGCGATACGCAGTACGTTCACATTTCGGCGCTCAAAAAAGAAGGTATCGACGATTTGCTTGATGCCATCCTGCTTCAGGCAGAGATGCTTGAGCTTAAGGCAACCTACGACTGCCGTGCCGAAGGAAAAATCCTTGAGTCGCGCATTGACCAGGGACGCGGTGTTGTTTCTACCGTCATCATTCAGCGCGGTACGCTCAAGCAGGGAGACCCGTTTGTTGCTGGAATCTATTCCGGTCGCGTTCGTGCCATGTTTGACGACCGCGGTAAGCGCATTCAGGAGGCGGGACCATCCATTCCTGTAGAGGTGCTTGGCATGGAGGAAATGCCGCATGCCGGCGATCCGTTCCAGGTTACCGAAAGCGAGAAGGAAGCCCGCGCCATTTCTACCAAGCGTCAGGAACTCAAACGCTTTGAGGACGCGAAGGCGGTTAAGAAGGTTACGCTTGACAATCTGTTCTCTACGATTGAGAGCAACGAAATCAAGGAATTCAAGGTTATCATCAAGGCTGACCTTCAAGGTTCTGCGGAAGCGCTCAAGGCTTCTCTTGAAAAACTTTCCACAAAGGATATCCGCCTTGTTGTAATTCACAGCTCTGCGGGTGCTATCAACGAGTCCGATGTTACGCTTGCGGCGGCTGACTCCAATGCAATCATCATCGGCTTCAATGTTCGTCCTACGCCAAAGGCAAAGGCGCTTGCTGACGCAGAAAAGGTTGACATCAGAAAATACAACATCATCTATAAGTGTGTTGAGGAAATTCAGGCCGCCATGGAGGGTATGCTTGCTCCTGATACGAAGGAACAGGTTATCGGAAGCGTTGAGGTTCGCGACACATTCAAGGTGCCAAAGGTTGGCGTTATTGCCGGTTGTTACGTTACGGACGGCGTTGTAAAGCGCACCAGCATGGTGAACCTTGTTCGCGATGGTATCGTAAAATATACGGGAAAAATCTCTTCTCTTAAGCGGTTCAAGGACGATGCAAAAGAGGTTGCAACCGGATTTGAATGTGGTATCGGTCTTGAGAACTGGCAGGACATTCAGATTGGCGATACGATGGAAGTATTTGAGTACATCGAGGTTGCACGAAAGCTTGGCGACGAGCTGCATGACGACCGCGCAGAAAACGAGAAGAAGGCAAAAGAAGCCGCCGCCCGTGCGTTGGAGGAGGCTGAGGCAGAAAAAGCCCTTGAAGCAGAGCAGCTTGCTGCTGAGAAGGCTGCCGCCAAGGCAAAGAAGGCTGCCAAACCAAAGGATTTGGGAACCCAGTATCCGGGAGATGCTGAATAATGGGACAGTACCGAATGGAACGCCTTAACGTTCAGCTGCGCGATGAGATTTCGCAGATGATTTTGCGGGGCGAAATACGCGACCCGCGCGTTACAGGAAGAAAGGGCGGAGAAGCGGCTCGTACGGAGCTGGCGCCCTTCCTTTCAATAAATCGCGTGGAAGTCAGTCAGGATTTGAGCTACGCAAAAATCTACGTCTCCAGTTTTGCAAGCGACGCCATGCTTGAGAAGGGCGTTGACGGACTGAACAATGCCGCAGGCTTCATTCAGTCTACGATTGCAAAAAAACTCAGAATCCGTAAGTTCCCTAAATTCACGTTCGTAGTGGATTCGGGAATGAAGGACGGATTCCGCATGATTCAAAAACTGAATGCTCTTGAAAAGGAGTCTGAAGCGCTTGAATCAAAATAGGATAATTCTTTTTGCAAAACAGCCGGGGAAGACTAGTTTTTCCTCGCTGTTTACGATAAAGCATGCGCTCGGCACGCAGAAGGTGGGACACACCGGTACGTTGGACAGCTTTGCCAGCGGGCTTTTGGTTGTCTGCGCCGGATCCCTTACCCGCCTTGCGGGGCGCATAACGGAATTTGACAAAGCATATGAGGCGGTCATTGCGTTCGGTACGGAAACGGACACGCTTGAGTGTACCGGAACCGCCGTGCGCACGGCTCCTCTTCCTTCCTTGGACGCACTGAACCGTGCCGTCGCTCATTTTTCAGGAACTATAATGCAAGTACCGCCGGCGTTCAGTGCCATTCACGTGAACGGAAAGCGTGCGAGCGACCTTGTGCGGAGCGGGCAAGCGGCAGCTCTTCCTGCGCGTCCTGTTACCATTTACGAATCACAGATTATGGAGACGCTTTTGGATGACTCTGGTGCGGTGCGCGCCGCCCGGGTGCGTTTTGTCGTCTCCAAGGGAACTTATATACGCTCGCTTGCCCGCGACATTGGCGCGGAATGCGGCAGCGCGGCGCATCTTGCGGGGCTTCTGCGGACGCGCGTAGGCAGCTTCCGACTGGAGGATGCGGCGGGCGCGGACTTGCTGGCTCCTTTTACGATTGAGAGCGCGTTCAAAACTGCGTCTCTTTTGACTGCGGCGGACAAGGCAGGCAGCGCCGGTGTCTTACCGGATCGTAACTGGGACGAGGAGCGTTTCTTGCAGCGTGCGGTGCTGGAAAAAGCACTGCCAATGACAAAGGATTTTGCGCGGGAATGCGGTTTTGGCGTGCTTGAGTTCCTTCAAACGCTCTGCCAAAGCAAA
>CAKZZR010000075.1 GCA_937885475.1 uncultured Treponema sp. | reverse complement strand
AAAAGCCGGCATGACGCTTGCGATTGAGCCGATGATTAACCAGGGCTGGCCGGATGTTTACTGGGATGAAAACGACTGGACAGTGCTTACGGATGACGGCGCGCTTTCGGCGCATTATGAAAACACGATTTTGATTACAAAGGGGGATCCGGAAATTCTGACCCTAACCCAGGAAGAAGGAGTATAAAGAAATGTCAAAAGCAGATGTGATCGAGGTAGAAGGAAAGGTGCTTGAGAAGCTGCCGAACGCCATGTTTTCGGTAGAGCTGGAGAACGGACATCAGGTATTGGCACATATCAGCGGAAAGCTTCGCATGAACTACATCCGGATTCTTCCCGGGGACAAGGTGACACTGGAAATGTCGCCCTATGATCTGACCAAGGGCAGAATTATCTGGCGTGACAAATAAGTAACTTTTTTGTTGCATTGCCGGAAAAAGCGTGATATAATGCTATCCGGACGCTTTTTGGAAGAGATGAGGGAAAATAGCGAGACGCCTTGAAAATAGGGCGTTTAGAGTCTTTCGATAGAGAAAGGAGGCTTGAAAATGAAGGTAAGATCTTCTGTAAAACCGATTTGTGAAAAATGCAAGGTAATTAAGAGAAAGGGAAGTATCCGGATTATCTGCGAGAACCCGAAGCATAAACAGAGACAAGGCTGACCGAAAGCAACTTAACGAGAACAAGCAAGGCGCAGTTCGAGTTTAGTGCGAGGTCGTTCCCTGAGATTAGCGAGAGCAAGCGAAGCGCAGATCGAGCTTAACGAAGGGAACTTCCTTCTCATTATCTTTAGGCGGCTGTAGCAGCGGTACCGAAACGCTGCGATTTTACATATAAATCATTCAAAATTCATGGAGGTACATGCACATGGCACGTATTGCAGGTGTAGATTTACCGAGGGATAAGCGTGTTGAAATCGGACTTACCTATATTTATGGTATCGGAAGGTCCAGCAGCAACCGCATCCTGAAGGCGGCGGGTGTAAGCCCGGACGTGCGCTGCAAGGATCTGACGGACGAAGAGGTCAAAAAGATCAGCGCGGTAATTGACGAAACGCAGACCGTAGAAGGTGATCTGCGGCGTGAGATTGCGCTGAATATTAAGAGACTTCAGGAAATCGGCTGCTATCGCGGCATCCGTCACAGAAAAGGACTCCCGGTACGCGGTCAGAAAACCAAGACCAATGCGCGTACACGTAAGGGTCCGAAGAGAACCGTAGCAAATAAGAAAAAGTAAGTAAGTAGAAAGGAGTAAGTCGCTGAAGCTTCAGCGATGAAGGTTAGTTTTTATGGCAGGCAAACAGGTCAAAAAGACAACGAAAAAACGTGTCAAGAAAAACGTTGAACATGGCCAGGCTCATATCCAGTCCTCGTTTAACAATACGATTGTGACGATTACGGACGCACAGGGCAACGCTCTTTCCTGGGCGAGTGCAGGCGGACTTGGCTTCAGAGGTTCAAGGAAATCGACTCCCTACGCCGCTCAGATGGCGGCAGAAACTGCGACAAAGGCAGCACTTGTTCACGGACTGAAGACAGTGGATGTCATGGTGAAGGGTCCCGGCTCCGGAAGAGAGGCGGCAATCCGCGCACTTCAGGCAAACGGTCTGAATGTGCTTTCGATTCGTGACGTGACGCCGGTTCCGCATAACGGTTGCCGTCCGCCGAAGAGACGGAGAGTATAATTAGGAGGAGCAGTGATGGCAGTAAATAGAGTACCGGTATTAAAGAGATGCAGGTCCCTGGGACTGGAGCCCAGCTTCCTCGGATATGATAAAAAATCCCGGAGACAGCTCATCCGCAGCAACCGTAAGGTTTCGGAGTATGGGCTGCAGCTTCGCGAGAAGCAGAAGGCAAAGTTTATTTATGGCGCGCTGGAGAAGCCGTTCCATAATTACTATGAAAAAGCCGACATGATGAAGGGCATGACGGGTGCGAACCTCATGACGATGCTCGAGTCCAGACTGGACAATGTGGTATTCCGTCTTGGTTTTGCCCGGACCAGAAGAGAGGCGCGTCAGATCGTCGATCACAAGTTTATCCTTGTAAATGGCAAGCGCGTCAATATTCCCTCTTATCAGGTCAAGGCAGGAGATGTAATCTCTATTGACGAGAAGCATAAAAGCGGTCAGCGGATGAAGGATGTCCGCGAGGTAACAGCCGGACGCCTTGTTCCGGAGTGGCTGGAGGTCAATCCGGATAATCTGGAGGGAACCATTAAGGAGCTTCCGACCAGAGATATGATTGATGTGCCGGTAGATGAAATGTTAATCGTCGAGTTGTATTCGAAATAAGGAGGACACTTCATGTTCGATTTCGAAAAACCCAAGATTGAGATTGCGGAGATTTCTGAGGAAAGAAAATACGGCAGATTTGTGGTGGAGCCTCTGGAGAGAGGCTACGGTACGACGCTTGGCAACTCCCTTCGCAGGATTATGCTTTCGAGTCTGCCGGGTTCTGCAGTCAGCCAGGTCAAGATTGACGGCGTGCTGCATGAGTTCAGCTCGATTCCGGGTGTGAAAGAGGATGTGATTGAGATCATCCTGAATATCAAGAATCTTGCAATCAAGAACACCTCTACGACGGATGA
>CAKZZR010000074.1 GCA_937885475.1 uncultured Treponema sp. | reverse complement strand
TTTTTAGGAAAAATTGCACTTTTGTAATTCCGAAATTCTATAATGCGTTTGCCCTTGTCTCTTCATTGACAGCCGTTCCCATGTTGTTTATTCTTACCGTATGGAAAAAATTGTACTGTTCGGTGAATTGATGCTGCGGCTTAAGCCGTTCGGAAAGGAGCGCTTTTTTCAGAATCCGTCGTTTGAGGCGGTTTTTGGCGGAAGCGAAGCGAACGTGGCGGTAAGCCTTTCTATTCTTGGAAAAAACACTGTTTTTGTAACCGCGCTCCCGGACAATGCAATAGGCGAGGCTGCCGCGGCGGCGCTGCGCGCGCATGGCGTTACCATTTCAGCGGTTAAAAAGCCTGGCAGACTCGGCATTTATTTTCTTGAGAGCGGCGCATGCCAGCGCCCAAGCAGTGTGATTTATGACCGCGACGGAAGCCGCTTTGCGCTTTCTGCGTCGGACGAATATCCTTGGAACGACATTTTTTCTGGGGCGGCATGGTTCCACGTGTCTGGCGTAAGCCCGGCGGTCAGCCAGAATGCCTGTGATTCCGTTTTTGCCGCCGTACATGCCGCAAAAAAAGCCGGCGCTACAGTTTCCCTTGATTTGAATTATAGAAAAAAGCTCTGGAACTACGGCAAGGACGCAAAATCCGTTATGACGCGTCTTGCTGCCTTGGCGGACGTGCTTATTGCCAACGAGGAAGACATTCAGAACTGCCTTGGAATCGCGCTCAAAAATTATCCCACCCCCTTTGAAAGCTACCGCTACCTTTGCGAAGATGTAAAAAAAGCGTTTCCTAACGTGCGTACTGTGGCGGTTACACTTCGCCACAGCTACAGCGCGGACAGAAACGGATGGTCTGCGGTTTTGAGCGGTCAGAGTGGCTTTTACGAGAGCGCCGTATATGATATAGAAAACATCGTTGAGCGCGTTGGTGCCGGCGACAGTTTTGCGGCAGGGCTTATCTACAGCCTTTGCGGTGCTGACGGTTCCGAGCAGTCTGAGCGACGCGCGCTTGATTTTGCGGCGGCGGCAAGCTGCCTTAAGCATTCCATTCCCGGCGATTTCAATCTTGCGACGCGGGATGAGGTTGAGATGCTCATGAACGGCAATACGACAGGAAGAATCCAGAGGTAAACGATGAAACGAATGACTCAGGAACAGATGAACGGACTGATAGAGGCGGCGGGGGCGATTGCGGTATGCCAGACCTCGCTTCCGGCAGAGGCGGTGTGCGTGGCAAAGGAGTTGCTCAAAAAGGGCGTGCGCGCCATGGAGCTTGCCTACCGCGACCTTCAGAATCTGGATGGAACGGATGAATGTATCCGTGCTGTTCGCGATGCCGTGCCAGAAATGCTGGTGGGAGCCGCAACCGTAACGAACACCCGCCTTGCGCGCCGCGCCATAAAAGCCGGGGCGCAGTTTATATTGAGCGCGGGCTTCAATCCGCGGACTGTTGGCTACTGCGTGCGTAAGCGTATTCCAGTTTTTCCGGGCGTGGCAACCCCCGCAGAAATTGAGGCGGCTCTTTCGTTCAAGCTTAGGCTTCTCAAACTGTTCCCTGTTGAAGTGCTGGGTGGTCTTGCGTACATAAAGGCGCTTTGCGGTCCGTATCCGCAGGTGCGTTTTATTGTCTCTGGCGGCGTGAATGAAAAAAACGCCGATGACTACAAATCTCATCCTTCCGTTGCGGCAATAAGCGGAACATTTTTGTGCGAGGCAGGCGACGCTCTCTGAGCGTATCAGGTGGCTTTTTTTTACCGAATGGCGTTCTGAATTCCAATCGAATTGCAAAAAGCGGCGCAGAAGAATAGAATACAGTCAGAAAAAATAAGGAAAAATCATGATTTCAACACGAATGAAAAACCTGCATCCCTACGTTCCCGGGGAGCAGCCAAAAGACAGACCATACATAAAACTGAATGCGAATGAGAACCCCTATCCACCGTGCAAGGCGGTGCAGAGCGCGGTGATTGATTTTGTTCAGAACAATCCCATGAAGCTCGCGCTGTATCCTGACCCGGACTCGCTTGAGCTGCATGCGGCGATTGCCGACATGCTCAATAAGACCGGCGGTGTTCTGTGCAATGCAGTGGTGAGTGGGGACGAGGTTTTGCCGTCTGCGGCGGACAAAATTCCGTTTACTGTAACGCCGGACATGATTTACAGCGGAAACGGCAGCGACGAGGTGCTTTCGTTCGTTTTCTATGCATTTTTTGACAGCGGAAAAAAGCTCGTCCTGCCTGAATTTACCTACAGCTTCTATCCGGTGTATGCGGGCTTTTACAATATTGAGACTGATATTGTGCCTATGAAGCCGGACTGGTCGCTTGATACGAAGGAAATGATTTGCCGTGCCAAAAAGAACGGCTCAGGCATTATTTTTGCAAATCCCAACGCGCCAAGCGGAATAGGGCTTTCCCGCGCAGAGGTTCGCGAGATGCTTCTTGCCTCAGACCCGGAGCAGATTTTTGTTGTTGACGAAGCCTACGTGGATTTTGGAGGCGAAAGCTGCATACCTCTGCTTGCGGAATTCAAGAATCTGCTTATCGTGCGCACGTTCAGCAAAAGCCTGTGCGGTGCCGGAATGCGTCTTGGCTACATCGTGGCAAACCCGGAACTTGTGAATTACGTTACGACGGTAAAAAATTCGCTGAATCACTTTCCTATTGACGCGGTCGCTCAGGTTGCGGGGCTTGCCGCCTGCAAAAATCCCGCCTATTACGCGGAATGTGCAAAAAAAGTGCGCGATGAGCGCGATTCCTTTGTTTCATTCCTTCAAGAAAAGGGCTGGTTTGTGGTGCCGAGCAGAACTAATTTTGTGCTTGCCCGCCATCCTTCCGTGAGCGGCGCGGACGTGTACCGCCGCATAAAGGAGCGGGGAATTCTTGTTCGCCACTTCAGCACGCCGGGAATAGAGGACTACGTACGCATTACGATTGGAACGCACGAGCAGATGTCGCTTCTAAGGGCGGCAATCCAGACGATACGATAGGTCTGTTCGCAAGACTTTGAGCCTTGCTGAACACCACTATTTTTTTATGGGGGATACCATGAAGCACAGATTTTTAGTTATTTCGGACATTCACGGAAACACAGCCGTGCTTGATAAGCTTGACGAGGAGTTTGCCGCCAGCGACGCAGTGCTGTTTGCAGGCGATTTTTGCGAATGCTTTAAGACGGAGACCAGTAAGCCCGTGCTTGACGCGCTCGTAAAAAAGCATGATGAGATTTATGCCGTCCTTGGAAACTGCGATGAGCCGGAATTCATTGAGCAGCTTGAGGATGCAGGAATAAATGCGGAGCGCATTTTGACCTACTGCGGCGGCCTTGCTATTGTAGGAAGTGGCGGTGGAAGCAAATTTACCGGAAAAACGCCCAATGAGCGCGAAGAGGACGACTTGCTTTCTGATTTTGAGATTCTGAATCAGGAGGAATTTGAGGGCGATTATTCAAACCTGATTATCATAAGCCACAACCCGCCAAAGAATACAAAATGCGACGCTGTGAATGCCGAACTTC
>CAKZZR010000073.1 GCA_937885475.1 uncultured Treponema sp. | reverse complement strand
AGAGTACAACTTTCCCTCGGATTATTAAATCATAACAACTAATGCGTTTGCCCTGGCGGGAAACGAATTCGATTAAAAAAAGTTTACAATTAAAAATTTGAGGGGTATAATACAGATTATGCTTGATACTTTGAATGATGCAGATTTTGAACGCTTTAGAAAGACAATTTACGATGAAAGTGGAATTACTTTTTCAGCCACTAACCGTCCTATCTTGGACAGCCGAATAAAAGAAATTCTTCGTGAGAAAAAGCTGGATTCTGTTGACGCATACTACAAACTCATCATGACAGACCATGAGGAGATGAAAAAGATGCTGGATTCTGTTACGACGAATCTTACGCGCTTTTTTAGAAACCAGCCGCATTTTGACGCATTGGAAAAATATGTCATTCCCCATGTTCTTGAGGAAAAGCGGAAGACCGGGGACAATACCGTCCGTGTATGGAGTGCCGGCTGTTCTACTGGCGAGGAGCCGTATACTATTGCGATGATTCTGAAACGAATTCTTCCGATGGGCTATAAATTTCAGGTTACGGCATCAGATATTTCGCTCAAATCGCTTATGGTTGGTCAGAGTGGCTTTTATGCAGACAACAAGATTGACGGAATTCCGCCGGATTACCTTTCGCAGTGTTTTACGAAGTCTGCGGGTGGCTATCAGGTTAATAAAGAAATCATGGACTGCGTTAAGTTCGACTACCACAACCTAAAGAACGATTCCGGCATGAGGAATCTTGACGTTATCTTCTGCCGAAACGTAATGATTTACTTTGATGAGCCAGCACAGCTTGTCGTTCTCAACCGCTTCTGGAATTCAATGGCAAATCATTCGTATTTGTTCATCGGGCATTCTGAATCCTTGTTTGGAATGGACACCAAGTTTGAATTCCTTAAGACGGACTGGGCTTGTCTGTACCAGAAGAATATTTAAACGAACCTCTGGAAGTTCTGGCTTTCAGAGAAATTCTATCTTGAAATAGGAATACGCCATGCAATCTACAGATCCAAATTACGATACATTATCAGTCCTTGTCTGTGATGATTCTGCCTTGATGCGGAATCTTGTTTCCAGAATTATAAACGATGCACCCGGAATGCAGGTCGTTGGAAAGGCTACCAACGGGCAGGTGTTGCTTGACACCGTTCCTGTCTATAAGCCGGATGTAATCGTTCTTGATATTGAGATGCCTGTAATGACCGGCGTGGAATTCCTGCAGCAGCGCAAGGCGCTTAAGTGGGATGTGCCGGTAATCATTCTTTCTTCCATTGCGACCAAGGGTGCCACCGTTACCATGCAGTGTCTTGAGCTTGGCGCGAGCGACTTTATCACAAAGCCGGGCGGATCCGTTACTACGGAGGTCGCAACAGTTGGCGATGATTTGGTTGAGATGATAGCGTCGTACGGCGGTGTGTATGCCCGTCGCCATGGAAAGCGCATTCCGCCTACGGATTCGTTCCTTCAGCTGCTCAAGTTGCGCGAGGCAGAAAAATTCGTTGCCAACAAAAAAGGTACCAGTGCTACGGAACCGGCGACGACAACCTCTGTATCGAGCTTTCAGCCGCTGTTCAACGTGCCAAAAAACAAGGAGCCTGCGGTTATTACGCCGGTTCGCGACGGTGGACGTATCAAAATCATTGCGATTGGTATTTCTACCGGTGGTCCGAACGCGCTTCGCGATGTGTTCAAGATGATAGACCCTCATCTTAAGCAGCCGATACTTGTCGTTCAGCATATGCCGGCGGGCTTTACCAGGGAATTCGCGCAGAGTCTTAACAGAATCTGCCCTCTGGAGGTTCAGGAGGCTTCTGACGAGATGCCTATTGAGAGCGGGCACATCTATATCGCTCCAGGAAACTATCATATCAAGGTTGAGGAGCGCATCACCGGTAACGTAATCCGCACCACGCAGGAGGATCAGCGCAATGGACACCGCCCAAGCGCCGACGTTCTGTTTGAGAGCATTGCAAAAATCTACAAGAACAATGCTCTTGGCGTTATCATGACTGGAATGGGAAAGGATGGTGCCGTGGAAATTACCGAAATGCGAAAGCAGGGTGCCTACACGCTTGGTCAGGACGAAAAGAGCGCCATTGTATATGGAATGCCGCGCGTTGCCTGGGAAATGGGCGGCGTTCAGAAGCAGGTTCCGCTTATGCAGATGGCAGATGAGATAAGCAAGCTCGCCCGCGAAAAGGCGTAAGACTTCGTTCTTTCTAAAAAATACAAGAATCGGACTGTTTTTTTACGCAGCCCGATTTTTTTTCTAAAGTTTTTTTTTGAGCGGTCGAAAATCAAAGAGTGAGAGTGCGCTTTTGCCTTTCACGGGAGGAATCATGGCATTTAATCAGGCGTATGCCGCTTATCAGAAGACGAATGTTACGACCGCAAGTCAGGGGCGGCTTGTTGTCCTGCTGTACGAGGCGGCGGTAAAAAATCTGAACGCAGCGCTGGGCTTTCTTGATGCGGAAGACAACATAAAGCCGGGAGACATTGAGAATTTTACCAAGATGATTCAGAAGACCCAGGCGATTATCAGCGAGCTGGAGGTTTCGCTGGATATGCAGCAGGGTGGCGACATTGCAAAGAATCTTATGTCGCTCTATCTTTATTTTAACAGCGAGCTGACCTCGGTTTCCTTCAATCATTCCAGCGAAAAAATCCGATTCATAAAGAACATGATGACCGAGTTGCTTGGCGCGTGGCGTACGGCAAGCGAAAGCACATCGAATGCACCTGCTTCAACGAGCATGCAGAATCACAGCGCATTGAATATTGAGGGATAACCGTATGGAAATAGAATTGTCAAGCGAAGAATTGAATGAGCGCGTTGCCGTTTTGCGCCGATTCCGCACCCTGCTTGAAAAACAGCGCGAGAAGTTCCGCGAGTACCTGAATGTTCTTGAAAAGCAGCACGGCTCAATTCAGAATGACAACCCTGAGGCGATTCTTGTTCATGCGGAGCTTGAGCAGCAGGTTGTGGCGAGCATATCGAATCTTCAGAAGGTGATAGAGCCGATGCACCGCATGTACACGCAGTCTGCCCACGGAACGGACAAGGCGGCGGACGTTAGTATAGAGAAGCTTCAGGGAGAGCTTACGAGCCTTCAGAGCAAGGTTCTGGAGCAGAACCAGATTAACCGCGCGCTTCTGAGGGAGCATCTTGCCGTTCTGCGCGCCCAGATGGACGCATTCAAAAATCCCTACCGCAACAATAGGAGCGTGTATGCCACGAGCGTGGCGCAGGGAAGCCTTGTTGCCGTTGAAGTGTAGCCGATGCTCTGTATGATTGCGGCGTTTACCAAAAAGAGACGCGTCATCGGTTCTTGCGGCGCGATTCCATGGTGCATTCCGGAGGATCTTGCGCGGTTCAAGGCGCTTACGACCGGAAACGCCGTCATCATGGGGCGAAAAACCTTTGAAAGCATAGGTAAGCCGCTTCCTGAACGAAAGAGCATCGTCATTTCGTCCGCGTGGCGATATGATAACCCTGCCGTTGTTGTTGTGCCGTCGCTGGCTGAGGCGCTGAAGGAGGCGCAAGGCTACTGTGTGGACGACGCTTTTGTGTGCGGTGGCGGCAGGGTGTATTCGGACGCGCTTCCGTTCGTTCAAAAAATATATGCCACGGAAATTGACGCTGAATTTGACGGGGACACGTTTTTTCCGCAGCTTCCTTCTTCTTCATTTTGCGCTGTGCGCCGAGAAAAACACGTGAGCGCGGGCGGAATTCCGTTTGAGTACGTGGATTATGTACGCCGCTGAGCGCTTCTGCAAGTCACGGGCAGTAGATTTTGGCTTCGAGCGCGGCTTGAAGGTCTTCTTCTACGTCTGAAAAAAAATCAAATCCTGTTTTTTCTTCTATAAAATCAATGCTTACCAAAAAAGACTGCCATGTGGTGCCGTTCTGAATTCCTTGTGCGTTAGGCATGTATACGGCGATGACCATTGTGTCCGCAGAAAGCCGCGCTTTGTCGCCGTCGCCTTCCGGCAGGATCAGAAGAATTTTCCAGCAGAACGCGGGTACGGCAATCTGCACGGCGGCGTTGCCAGCTGCGTTGGGCGCTATGGGGATGCCGCTGAAGGTTCCCTGTGCGCTTGTTCCACCTGTTCCAGCGCCACCCGCAAAAATGTACAGCTCGTTTCCTGCGCGGCATAGTTCCCGTTCGAATTCTTCAAGGAGCCGCCAGGTTATGCGGTTCACATCGGGGCTTTGCGGAATCATGTTCGTCATCAAAAAGGTTTCGGCATTGTCCTCCTTGGTTGCGCTGCGGTCGGCGCTGGGGCAAAGGTGTCCGCGGTCAAAGCCGTATTTTACAAACTGATAGTCTTTTTTTTGCACATGGTAGAATTTTTCGGGCAGCGACGCGTCCGCATGAAAGTCTCCGGCGCGCCCGCTGGAGCCAAGGTCGCTTGGGCACAGGTGCCAGGCGACCCAGTTTGGTATAAGGCGCGTGGCGTTGTAGGAAAGCGTGAACTGCGGCTTTTCCATGAGGTAGTTTTCTGCGCATGCGGGGTCTGTGCTTGCGCCGGACGGATTTCCAAAATAGAGCGGCGTGTTTTCTTGGGTCTGGCAAAAAGCGCTTGCATTCAGCGCGAGCAGGGTGGCGCACAGTGTCACGCGGACGATTTTTTGCATTCGCATCATGGTTACAGCTCTTTGAGCGCTTCCTGAATTTCCTGAAGCGAGAATTCGGTTTTGCCCGCTTGTACGGCAAGCAGCGCCGCGCGGTTTATGACGGACTCAATCTGTGCGCAGCTGAAGCCGTTGAAGCTGCGTGCGAGCGCTTTTTTGTCTATGAGCGGCGAGGGGGTCTTGCGGGCGAAGTACAGGTCGATGAGCGCCTCGCGCGTGGCAAGGTCAGGATAGGGAACCGTATATTTTGCGTCAAACCTTCCGGGGCGGATGAGCGCCGGATCCAGCGCTTCGCGGCTGTTTGTGGCTGCAACAACAAGAATTCCGCTGTTTGCCGTAAAGCCGTCCAACTCGTTCAGAAGTGCGGTTACGATTCTGGTGTTCTCCGTCTCAATGGCAGAGCCGGAATAGTTCCGCTTTGTGCCGATTCCGTCAAATTCGTCAATAAAAACGATGCACGGAGCCTTGCGGCGCGCCTTTCGGAACAAGAGCTTTACCTTTGCAGGACCGATAGCCATGAACATGCTCTCAAAATCGGTCGCCTTTGCCGCAATGAAGTTCACCTTGGCTTCTCCGGCGAGCGCGCGGGCAAAAAGCGTCTTGCCGTTTCCGGGTGCGCCTTCAAGCAGAACGCCCTTTGGCATACGGATTCCGCGCCGCTCAAATTCACTAGGATTTTTCATGATGGCGGCAATCTGGAGCAAATCCTTTTTTATGTTTTCCATGCCTACGATGTCGCTGAACGATACGACGGTTCTGCGCACAGTTCTGAACGTGTTGGGGCTGATGAATTTTCTGAAAACAAAGAGAATCGCGCCAAAAAACACCGCATAGAAAAAGATGTCGAGGATGAGCGAAAGCGTTTCTTCCGCGTCTTTTTTTTCAGAAATCTGCACGTCGTGAAGCAAGAGGTATTCCTTGAGCGAGGGCGACTGCGGGTTCTGTGTGTAGAAGGAGCTTGTGCCGCCATTGTACGTAAAGGTTATGCCGTCCGACGAAAGCTGGGCGGAGGCAATTTTTCCTTCCGCAACTTCGCGGTAGAATTGGCTGTAGGGTATGGTGGCCTGGCGTTCTGATGCAAAAAAATAGAAGGATGGGAACGCCGCAATGACGAGGGCAGTAAGCGCGGCAAAAAGCGCGAATCGATTTTTCTTCATGCTGACACTATAGCGAAATTGAGCGTTTTGCGGAATCGTGGTAGCATAGTTCCATGCAGAAAAAAGAATGGTTTGAGAGCGACTCGTTCTGGGAGCATTACGGGCCGGTCATGTTTGACGAGAAGCGCTGGGCGGAAGCGCCTGCGGTGGCAGCCTTTGTAAAAAGCATTGCGCAGTTAAAAGATGGCAGCACCGTGCTGGATGCAGGGTGTGGACCCGGACGTATAACCGTGGAGCTTGCGCTTCTAGGTATGGATGTTACCGGCGTGGACATCATTCAGTCTGAGCTTGATGCCGCCAAGGAAAGCGCTGATGCGGAGGGCGTGAGCGTGCGCCTTGTAAAAGCGGATTTACGCTCCTTTCATTCCGAACGCAAATTTGACTGCGCTGTGAACCTGTACACGTCGTTCGGCTACTGCGACACGGTTCAGGAGGACTTTGAGATTCTGCGGAACATTGCCGCGTCCTTGCGTGACGGCGGAACGTTCATTCTGGAATGCCTGAGCCGCGAGACCGCAATCCTGTATTTTACCGAGGGCGAATGGTTTGAGCGCGCGGGTTTTACCGTGCTTACGGAATTTTCGGTGGAAGGCGCATGGGAAGGCCTGCGCTCAAAATGGATATTGATAGAAAAGGACGGAAACAGAATTGAGCACGAATTCGTGCAACGCCTGTATTCCGCGGTTGAGCTTAAAAAAATGCTTCTGGAGGCGGGATTTTCAGATGTGGGCATATACGGCGACTTTGATAGATCGGAAGAGCACACGTCTGAACTCCAGTCACGGCTA
>CAKZZR010000072.1 GCA_937885475.1 uncultured Treponema sp. | reverse complement strand
GCATACCTTTCATAGCGAGTTCCATTTCTTCCGTCGCTTTGTAGATAATGTTGTGGAGTCTGATCTCAACACCGGATTCTTCCGCTTTCTTTCAGAAAATGACGCGGATTCAATGGAAGCAATCGCCCGCCTTGTGCGTGCCGGCGCAAATCCGCGCACAACCTACGATTACATAACCAGCGGAAAGCCCTACTCCACGCGCAAACTGCTTGGCATTCTTCTTGACCATGCGGAACGCTACCTTGACGGAAAACTCGTCATTACTTACGAGACGCTGGATGACACGCGCCGATGGGGGCAGGAAGGCAGGGATTCAGACGCTCTGTATTCCTCATTTCTAAGCGTGGCGGGAGTTGAGGCAGTCGTCTTTTTGCGGCAGGACACGGAATCAACCTGCACCGGCGGACTGCGCTCCCGGGACAAGGTTGACGTAAGCGCAATAGCCGCAAAATTCGGCGGCGGTGGACACAAGAACGCCTCCGGTCTGAGCACGGACGGAAAGCTTGACACGCTAATTCCGGCAATCGTCAAGGAATTTGCAAAGGTGATGTAATTTTCTTTTATCTCAAAACTAAAACTTGGCACACTTATTGCATTGTATTTTACATACAAAAAGGAGTGTGAAAAAAAATGAAAGTTCCACGAGATTTAAACGAAATTTTTGAAAGAGTTTCCGACGGCAGCATGACCTCGGAAAAGGGCCTTACCCTCATTATGGAGGACATGATTGCGTTTCCTGCGCGCTACGGACTTGCAAAATACAGCGACGAATTCAGAAGCGAAATCATTCTTCACATATTTGAGAAGCACCGGGATATTTTTTCCCGCTTTGAAAAGCGCAACTGTCAGTTCAGGACGTATTTTTACAGTCTCGTTCACTACAGCATAAAAACCCATGTCACAAAACTTTCCCAAAAGAAGCTCCAGGAAGCAGGAAGCCTCATCTTCTCACGGCTGAACTACGAATCCACCATCGACAAATACAACAGGAACGAATATTCCTTCCATTTGTCGGACATAACGCCATACGCGCTGCAAAAGACCGACCGCCCGCCCTACCGTGACACAAAGACGCTTGCAAGCGCCCTGCGAAATTCAGAGCATAAGCCTGATGAATACGAGCCTGAACAAAAAAAAGAAGGAATCGAAGAGCCAATAAAGGCATGGTTCAAAAAATACAAGCCCTCGGAACGCCTTAGAAAAACGGCACTAATTCTCGCGCTCAAATCCAGCTCATTTCTGACGGATGACATGCTCGCCTCAATAAGCGAATTCTGCAGGATTCCTCAAAATGAACTTGAAAAGACGGTTGCGGCGCTGAACAAAACGCTTGAGGAGCAGTCTGACAAACATGACAGGGAAATTTCCAAGCTGGACAGGGATTTTTATCTTGCACGCAGTACGGAAGTCCAGATTTGCAACACGAACGACAGCGCAAAAAAAGCCGAGCTTAAAAAACTATATGCCATTCACCGGCGCTCATGGCTTTTAAAAGCACAGGATTTGCGCCGCCCGCGCCTTACCATCTGTCCGTCCAACAAAAGCCTCGCAAAAGTACTCGGAATCTGCGAGCGGCAGGTGGGCTATTACCTTCAGAACGCAGAGGAGGTCGTGGACGAATTCCTAAGCAAAAAGCCATGATGCTGCAAAAATGCCTTGCGCATACGCAAGTAAGCGCAAGGCTGTCCTGTGGACGGATTCTCAATTTTTTTATACTATTTTTTCATGAAAATTTATCTTGCAACTGGAAATAAAAATAAAAAAAGAGAAATGTCCCAGATTTTGAGCGGACATACCATCGTAACGCCGGATGATGAGGGAATAGACTTCAATCCTGTTGAAAACGGAACGACGTTCTATGAAAACAGCATCATCAAAGCCCGGACACTGTATGACATAGTACACTGCCCGGTCATTGCCGACGACTCAGGAATCTGTGTTGACGCGCTCGGAGGCATTCCCGGCATCTATTCTGCCCGCTATGCAGGTCCTGACGCGCCGCAGGGACGGAGCGATGGCAAAAAAACACCGCAGGAAGAACAGAACCGCCTTCTCATACAACAGCTGAACGACCGCCTTGCTCAGGGCAACGTGGATTCCAGCCAGTTCAGGAACGGACCGCGCTCCGCTCACTACACGTGCGCGATGGTACTGTATCTTGGCAATGACAGAATCTACGTGTCGCAGGACACCATGGAAGGCGCTTTAGTAGAACGGATTGAGGATGCAGCAGGAACCGGAGGCTTCGGCTACGACCCGCTCTTCCTGCTTCCGCAGTTCGGCAAAACCGCCGCAGAGCTTTCCGCTGAGCAAAAAAATGCAATCTCCCACCGGGGAAAGGCAACACGCGCACTCGTGCGGATTATAAACGGCATCGAGGAACTGAATTCCGAAAATTTGCAAAAAAACTAAAAAAAAGCTAAAGTTCTCATCATATTCCTCCGAAAATTCAAGTAGAAATGTTATGGTCGCAGGGATTTCCTAGAAACCCGGGTCAGATATTTCAGTGCAAATATGTGTAGATGTAGCCTTGTAAACATTTGCACATGTTTGCAAACCAGGCAGCAAGGATGTTGCCTGTACAGATTCCAAGGAGGAACAAACTATGGTTATCAACCACAACATGTCGGCATTGTATGCCAATCGTCAATTGGGAGTCACAGGACTCGGTCTTTCAAAGGATATGGAAAAACTTTCTTCCGGCGAAAGAATCAACCGTGCTGGAGATGACGCTTCTGGACTTGCCGTATCTGAAAAGATGCGCTCACAAATCCGGGGCTTGAATCAGGCTTCACAGAACGCTTCAAACGGTATCAGCTTCATTCAGACAACAGAAGGTTATTTGAACGAGACGACAGATATCATGCAGCGTATCCGCGAGCTGGCAGTTCAGTCATCTAACGGTATCTACAGCGATGAAGACCGCATGCAGATTCAGGTAGAAATCTCTGCCCTCGTTTCTGAAGTTGACCGCATCGCAAGTAGCGCTCAGTTCAACGGTATGAACATGTTGACAGGCCGCTTTGCTCAGCCTTCAGGCGAAAACGTTGTTACAGGTTCAATGTGGTTCCACATCGGTGCCAACATGGATCAGCGTATGCAGGTTTTCATCGGAACCATGTCTGCGACTGCACTCGGTATCCGTGAAATCGGTACGGAAACAAAACTCAGCCTTGGCTCACCGGAAGATGCCAACCGTGCAATCGGAGTCATCGACGAAGGACTCAAGAAGATTAACAAGCAGCGCGCAGACCTTGGTGCTTACCAGAACCGTATGGAAATGGCAGTAAAAGGTCTTGACATCTCTGCAGAAAATCTTCAGGCATCTGAATCACGCATCCGTGATACAGATATGGCTCGTCAGATGGTAGAATTCACAAAGAATTCCGTACTTCAGCAGGCAGGAACAGCTATGCTGGCTCAGGCTAACAGCCAGAGTCAGAATGTGCTCAGCCTTCTTCGATAAGTATGCCGGGCAGGAACGAAGCTCAGAATAACTTCTCCTTCCATGCCCTGAATTGACTTGTGTTTACTTCGATAGTGTAATATAATATGGTGTCGATATTCGGAAGAGTATCGGCATCATTGCACGGTGTTTTTTCCTGTATCTCACTAAAAATCACCGGACAAGATGTATTTCAGGCGTGCTTCAGACGCGTCATTAGTTCTTTGAAAAACGTGGCTTCCATGCTGCTTGTAATAGCAGGAACAGTGGGTTTGCTCACACTGACCTACTCTTTCTGCTGTCAGGGTCTGAACTGAAATAAGTTGGCGCAAAATTTATTTCAGCCCGTACATTGCAGAGACTCAGAACATGAAGTTCTGACTTTAATTGACATGGAGGGCACAATTATGGTTATTAATCACAACATGAGTTCTTTGTATGCTGATCGTGTACTCGGCATTTCTAATGACGGTATCATGAGAAACATCGAAAAACTCTCATCTGGAGAACGAATCAACCGCGCAGGTGATGACGCATCAGGACTTGCAGTTTCTGAAAAAATGCGCTCACAGATTCGCGGCTTGAACCAGGCGAACAGAAACATCGAGAATGGTGTTTCATTCATTCAGACAACAGAAGGATACCTTGCTGAAACAACAGATATCCTCCAGCGCGTTCGCGAGCTGGCTGTTCAGTCTTCTAACGGAATCTACAGCGAGGAAGATCGTATGCAGATTCAGGTTGAGGTTTCTCAGCTTGTTGCTGAAGTTGATCGTATCGCAAGCCAGGCTCAGTTCAACGGAATGAATATGCTTACAGGACGTTTCGGCGAAGGCTCAGACAACGTTATGCAGTTCCAGATTGGTGCAAACATGGATCAGAATACCAGAGTTTTCATTGGTACAATGACAGCTCAGGCTCTCGGTCTGCGCGGTGCACAGGGTACAGAAGACGTCGTTTCTATCAAGGATCCGGAATCTGCAAACGCAACACTGGGTGCTGTAGACTCTGCCCTGCTTTCAGTTTCTAAACAGAGAGCAGACCTCGGAGCTTACCAGAACCGCTTTGAAATGGCTGCAAAGGGTATTAACATTGCCGCTGAAAACACACAGGCTGCTGAATCACGCATCCGTGATACAGACATGGCCAGCGAGATTGTTGAATTCACAAAGAACCAGATTCTCACACAGTCTGGTACCGCAATGCTTTCACAGGCAAATTCACAGTCTGCAAACGTTCTCGGTTTGTTAAGTTAAAAATTGCAGAACTGATTTATAAGAGATTGCTGGATGTCATCTTTTACAAATCAGCGGATGATGGGAGGGGGTGCGCCCCCTCTCCCATTTTCCATTTTTCAAGGAGGAAGCCTTATGAATACAATCGGTTCATTTGTGCAGACAATGACCATGGATGGTCATACTATTCACAATGCGGCGGTTTCAAAAGAAAAGCCAGCCGTACAGCAAAATTTGGAAAACACAGTAGTTGCGAACACCGCTGCGGACGTAGCAACAAATATAGAACAGAACACTGCCCAGATAAAGGCAGAGGCTCAGCAGCTTGAGCGTATGTCGGATCTTGTTTCCGGCAGAAAGCTTCAGTTCAATGTGAACGAGGAGCTTGGCAGCGTCGTCGTAAAAGTGCTTGATCCGAACACGGAGCAGGTTCTGAAGGAAATTCCGTCAAAGGACATACAGAACCTTAAAATCAACATAAGGAAGGCAATCGGCATCCTGTTTGATGATTTGGTATAGTATCCTTAAGAAAAGGCAGATATGGCAGGAATAAGCATACCAGGTGTTTCAGATCAATATAAAACGAATGAAACTGTTGACAAACTTATGCAGATTGAGCGGATTCCGCTTACGCGTGAGCAGAAGACGCTTGAGACGTATAAGACCCAACAGGACGCCTGGCGTTCCGTAAACCGCAAGATGACCTCTCTCAGAGACAGCGTCAAAACGCTCTACTCCTTTGAAAATCCATTTAATAATAAAATCACCTCATCCACAGAGGAAAATGCCATAACAGCAGAGGCAACCAGAAAAGCCGCATACGAATCGTTTAAAATCGACGTCATTCAACCGGCAACCTCCGACAGATTTTTGACCTCGGAGCTTGACGCAGACACAAAGGTTCCGTCGGGAACATACACATACAAGGATTCGGAACAAACAATCACAATGAAATGGAAGGGCGGCTCCCTGCAGGATTTTTCCAATGCCCTGAACCGGCGCGGCGGAAACACGATAAAAACGCGCGTCATCGGCGCTTCCGCCGGAAAAAAGACGCTTTCCATTGAATCGCAGAAGACAGGGCTTGAGAACAAACTGCTGTTTGCGGACGACGCACGGACGTTTGCAGAAGCTTCAGGCATGATTGTAAAGGTAAAGCCAAAAACCGTTGAATTTGGCAATACGCGCGCGGAATACAAGCCTGCGCCGGAAACACCGCTTGAGCAGCCGCGACTTCCGGCGGTATCGGCTGTAAAGCTGGCAGTCTCAGAAGGTAAGGCTATCGTTCCGCCAAGAACCGGCTTCTTGCTGGAGATTCCGCAGCTTGCAAAAGAAACAAAAAACGCGCACATTCAATTTTCGATAACAAAGGAAAAGACAGCCGATGTCGCAGAGGAAATAAACAAGGCGAACGACAGGCCGGAATTTCCAGAGTCCGGAGCCGCACAATACCGCGACATAACCATATATAACGCAGGTGTTGACTCAGAACTGACAGCCGAACAGCTGACAAAACCTACCCCGCTTGACACCATCGAAACCGACGAGGTTCTTTTTGCCATCCTCAATGACGGAACGGAAAAAGAAATTCCGCTGAAACTGAACCTCGAGAAGCCAGAAACAGAGATAGACATCAACCTTTCTGAATACAAGAACATCAACGCCATCGTCCTTCGGAACAGGAACACGGGAACAACTTTCAGCGTATCAGAAATGCGCTCGCTGAACCCGAGCGAAAACCTCGGCTATGTTCCGCAGCATCCCATCTCAACGGCAGATGATGCAATCCTTAAGTATGAGGGAATAACGCTGCGACGCCCAGAAAACGACATTGACGACGTAATACCGGAGGTAACACTGCACGTCAGCGATAAGACTGACAAAACTGCGACCATATCCATAAAGCCGGACAAGGAATCGGCAAAGGACGCGCTCATCTCCTTCGTCGGAAACTACAATCAGGCGCTCTCAGAGGTAAACGTGCTTTCGCAGACAAAGCCGGAAATCGTAGAGGAACTGGACTATCTTTCCGAGGAAGAGAAGAAGGAACTGCGCGAAAAGCTTGGAATGTTTGCGACGGATTCCTCGCTTTCCAGCCTGAAAAGCTCCATGATGTCGGCAACGTCTGCGATGTACCGTTTTTCGGAGAGCGCGGAAATTACGATGCTCTCGCAGATTGGCATTGCAACAAACGCAACCAATTATTCCGGCTACACGCCAAGCAAATTGCGCGGCTACCTTGAGATTGACGAAAAAAAGCTGGATTCCGAGCTTGAGAAGCATCTGGAGGACATAAAGAACATGTTCGGCTTTGATTCCGACGGAGACCTTATCGTTGATTCAGGAATCGGCTTTGCGCTCGACAAGCAGCTGACCGCCTACGTGCAATCTGGCGGAGTTTTTTCAATGAAGACCGGCTCCCTGGACAGAAAGATAAAGGCCTCGGAGCAAAAAATCTCGCGTCTTGAGACCCAGATGGACAGCAAGGAAGCGGACTTAAAGAATAAATACGGACAGATGCAGGGCGCGCTTAACAGCCTGGAAAACCAGCAGTCAACCCTGAAGAATTTCTCTAACAGGAACAACAACCAGTAAAGGAGACGAAAATGGAATTCTACATGAACGGTGAAAAAATTGACGTAATGCTTGAGGAAGAAAAAACAGTAGGCGATGTGCTTAAATCCTTTGAAATCACCTGCGAGGAAAATCAGGCTGCCGTCATCGGAATAAAAATAGACGGCAAGAACATAACGGCGGACGAATTTGACGCAGTCTCAAAGAACGCACTCTCAGAAAATTCAAAATTTGAATTTACCGTCGTAACAAAGCAGAACATAAAGGACTCGTTCACCACGCTGACCGGACTTTTTAAAGAACTTGCAGAAAAAATGAGGCAGGTTCCCGTGGAGCTTCAGAGCGGAAAATCGCGTCAGGCACATGAATCCATAAAGAATCTGGCGGACAGCATAAATGACTTCTGCCATGTGGCGGCTCTCGCAAGCCTTTTTGAGGAATACAACAGTTTTGCCATCGACGGAAAGCTGTTTCCCGACTTTTTTGCGGACTTCTCGCCCATCCTCAGCGACTTTGAGCAGGCGCTCAAGGCAAATGATACCGTCAGCGTGGGAGACCTTGCGGAATACGAAATCTGCCCGCGCCTTGAGGCAATAGCAAATACATTGGAAGGTATCGCATGAATCTTGATTTTCAGGCTGGCGGTTCACCGCTCGCGTCCCGTCAGAACCCGGTCATATACGCGGTTCTCATTGTGGGCGCAATAATAATCGCAGTTTTTTTTCTCATCTGGTTCATCCTTAAGGTGCTTAAGGAACGAAAAGCAACGCCGGAATGGATTCAGAAGGAAGCAGAGCGCTGCACCAAAAAGAAGGACGTGCTTGAATTCGCCGAAAAATACCTCATATCAAAGGAAGAGGCGGATTTACTGTGGCGCATTTGCCGGAAATACAAGATTCAGAACATTCTGTACACCATCAAGCATTACACTGACATTGACGGCTATTTCAAGACCTACTACGACGAGCTGCGCATGGCAAAAAACACGGAGCGCGAGATAAACAATGCCTTCAAACTGAAATTCAACCTTGAGAAAATCTTCGCAGCCTCTGAGCGCGTCTCCTCCTCACATTCCTTGGTAAAGGAACAGCGCATCGCCGAAATTTTCCCGGACGGCTCAAAACTTCCGTTCAAGGTTGCGGACATAAAGAAGGAGCATCTTGCCATAGAAATCACGCAGGACTTCTACAATTCAGAGACAAAGCCAAAATCAATGGAAAAAATCGCGTTCACGTTCAATTCAGCAACGGGAATGAGCTACGCGTTCCTGTCCCGCCTGCTCCGCTACGAGCAGACTGCAAGCGGCAAATACCTTATGTTCGTCTCCCACTCCTCGGATCTCATCATGAAGCAGCAGCGAAACTTCAAGCGTGCCACAATGAATGAAAAATGCCGCATCGCGTCAGTAAAATCCGTAAAGGACAAGAAGGACCGCGTTACCCTCGTTCCTTCAGAAAGCAAGATTGACTGCGCGCTCATTAATATTTCCGGCGGTGGTTGCTGTATCTCCACGACGCTTCCGGTAAAGGAAGGTCAGGCAATCTACACGGAATTTGACTTTGAGAGCGGCGTTGTGGGCGTTATGGGCAAAATCATAAAAACCCGCAAGGCAAAGACAGAGGGGCTGTTCAACCTGCACATCTGCTTCACTCAGATTTCAATTGAAGATCAGAACAAGATACTTGCAAAAGTATACTCGTACTGAAAAATCACTTTACGGCAATCCGTTTTGCTTGCAAATTCGGCAATATAGAGGTATCTTTAAAGGTATGAGAATTTTGGAACTGCGCAATCTCAACAGAGAGGAAGGCTACATTTACTACAGACGCAATTTTACCGGAACAGCAGTCATAGAGATTCCTGGTTCAACCTTAGAAGCGGACATTGATTTCTGTATCGAAATGAGTCCTTTTGGCGAAAAAACGATTGACATAGAAATTGCAAATACCTTGAATTACCCTGTTCTGCCGGTTAAAAAGGCGCTCAAGGAGTATATTATCCTGCAGGATCAGGAAGGTGCGCTTCCGTGATGACGTTCACGACACATTCTGCGGACGAAACCATTGCGCTTGGAAAAAAGCTAGGCGCTTTGCTTGAAAAAGGCGACATTATCGCCATGCAGGGAACGCTTGCCGCCGGAAAAACTACGATTACTAAGGGAATCGCAGACGCACTTGGCGTCAAGGACACGATAACTAGCCCCACATTCTGCCTTATCAGCGAATATGAAGGAAAAATGCCGCTCTATCACATGGACGTGTACCGTCTTGACGGTGCGGAGGACTTTGCAAACCTTGGCACCGAAGACATGCTTTATGGAAACGGCGTGTCCATCATTGAATGGAGCGAAAAAATCATGGAAGAGCTTCCAAAAAAAACAATCGTCCTGAAGCTTGAAGCGCATGAAGACGGCTCAAGGACGATAACCATACAGAACTGGCCGCACGGTCAGATTCAATGACGCACAAAAATCAGGAACACATATGAAAGGTCTTGCAGTTGATTTGTCAGTCTCTGAGCTGACGGTTTCGGCAAAAAACGAAGATTTGAGCGTGAGCGCTCAGTTCAATATAGGAATGAGGCAGTCCGAAACGCTGCTTCCCGCCATTGAATACGTCATGGAGCGGGTCGGAATAAAAAAGGACGATTTGGACTACCTTGCGATTGCAAAGGGACCAGGCTCATTCACAGGGCTGCGGCTGAGCTTTGCGGCGCTCAAAGCAATTCAGCTTGCGGCAGGAATTCCGCTGTACGGCATCTCCTCGCTCGACATATACGCATGGCAATACCGCGAGCTGCCGTACGTCATCGTTCCGGCAATTGATGCGCGGAAGGACAAATTCTACGCAAAGGCGCTTACAAACGGAACTGAAGCGCTTGCCGAAGGCGACTACGAGCCTTCCGCGCTTGCAGAAAAGCTCAGAACCCTTACCGGCGACATTCTGCTCTGCGGACCGGACGCATCGCTTTTAAAGCACCAACTGCCCCCCCTCATGAGCGGAAGGACGGTTCTTTCCATTGACTTTCACCAAAATCCTGCTAAGGCGCTTTTTGAGATTCCAGAAG
>CAKZZR010000071.1 GCA_937885475.1 uncultured Treponema sp. | reverse complement strand
TGGAAGCTCCTCTATATTTGGAATTAATACTTTTTCTTCTTCACCATTTTTTTTTGATAAGAACTATATTTAAATAACACCTTCACATCATTCCTCATTTTACTTGCATTATTCATTCGTCGGAACATGTCGTCTTTACACAATCTACAGTTGATTGTGCAAAAATTTAATCTAACGACAAATTTTCAGGGAGAGATAGTTCTCAAAAAAATACAGACCGAAGCTCATCACAACCGAAAAGACGAGCAACGGGAACGTAAAATGCAGCAGTGAAACCCCGGAAGAAAAAACTGCGGTCAGCTCATTGCTCGCGTACAAATCGCTCAGCGTATACGCCACCGCAAACAGAATTCCAAGCGGCATGGCGTACCAGCACGTCTTTGGAAAATACAGCAGCATGACCTGCGCTACCTGCACCGCAGTCGCCTCGTTCTGAAGGTAGTTCGTAAGGTTCATCAGAAGGTCAACAAGAATGAGTACCAGCGAAAAAAAACCGAGCGAGCCGAGAAAGATAGGAATGAAGCGTCGGAAAAGGTAGGCAACAAGCTTCATTTTCGCCTCAGCGTAAAATAAAGCAATCCACCGGTAACACCGATTATGGTGTCCGGCAGCCACATGGCAACAAAGGCATCAATGCCGATTCGCAGCGAGAACATCTGTCCTATAATCATCATCGCCCAATACAGAACGCAGATGACCAGCCCAAAAATAAGGCCGATTGTCTGCCCGTTGTGCTTTCCGAACAGGAACGCAAGCGGAAGCGCCAGAATCGCAAAAAAAATCGATCCGAAAGGATTTGAGAATTTCTTGTGGTATTCCATGCGGTACTGGTTCAGCATTCGCTTGCTCACGTTCTCCGTCTTGCGCAGAATCTTTATCTGCCGCCCAAGGTCAAACGAGGTCATCTCGCGCGGAGAAGTGCGGTAATTCGTGTTCAGCACGGCGGAATCAAAAATGTTCATCTGCATACTTGCGGCATCAAGCACCTCGTAATTCCGGCGCTTTTTGGTGTCCAGCGACGTTACTACGGAATCCGTCATGTTCATCTGCATAAGAACGCCAGCGTCGCGCGCAGAAATAAGGTTGGACTTGCCGGAAACGATAATCCGCTGCGTTCCGCCCTGGTCGTCAAAAAAAATCAGGTCGCTTACCTCGGTGTCCTTTACGTCGCCGGTAATAAGGATTGATTTATTGAAGAATTTTATGGAATTGGGTTCCAGCTGGACGGACGGATTTGACGTAAGAATCTGGCGGTACAACCGGTTGTATTTTATCGTGCCAATAGGAAGCAGATAGTCGTTCACAAAAAATGACGCGACGGAAATGCCGATTCCCAGAAGGAACACGGGAATCATAATCATCACGTAGCTCTGCCCAGAGGCGCGTATAATCAGCACCTCGTTGTCGCTCATGATGCGTCCAAGGCACATCAAAAAGCCTACGAGCGTGGCAAAGGGCGCGGACTGCGCTATGACGAACGGCATGGTATACAGCATAAGGCGCACCGTGTCCTTGAACGGCACGCGCTGCTTTAAAAGCTCGCCAATCAAAAGCAGAATCTGATTCACAAAAAAAATCATGAAGAAAAACAGGAATGCCACACTGAAATACAGCAACAGCTCCTTGCAGAGGTATTTTACGAGGACGTTGTTTCCAAGCTCGCCCTTGTGCAGGTAGCGGACGCAGAAGGCGTCAATCATGTAGCGGACCGTCTCTATTTTTGGCATGATTTTTTTTGAGAACCAGCCGTAGAACAGCTCATACACAAAGAGGATTTTTTGCTTTATGACCTTGAGCGCGCTTTTGTACAGCGCCAGCGCCCGCTCTATAAGAAGCACCTAGCCCTTCACTCCCGTAGAACCAAAGCCGCCCGTGCCGCGTTCAGTTTGGTCAAGCTCCGCGACGGGAGCAAAAACACCCTGGGTAACAGGAGCCACAATGAGCTGTACAATGCGGTCGCCATTGTTCACGGTAAAATCGCCGTCGCCAAAGTT